>NZ_WHLY01000003.1 GCF_009296315.1 Salmonirosea aquatica | reverse complement strand
CTCAGCCGCCAAAACTTTAATCAAAAACGAGTTATAAGTATGGATTACAAAAAGCGAAACAGGAATTTTCAATTTCTTACTGGTCGTGGCAGCAAAACCTAATAATGCTTCAATTCGTCCATCTTGCTCCGAGGCTATATCCGCAATCTGGCCGTAGAGGGTCTGCCATTCTTCAAAGAGCATCTTCTCTTTTGAGTGCTCACTATTTCGAATTTTATTCGAAATGTGATCCACCAAGGCCGTCATAGCATTAGTGCCAATGAGGGACCCCAAGGCCAAAATCTTCAATCAAATTTGCAGATGTGACGGCTCGCCTATAAGCATCAATACAAGCTGTGGCCACCATTGTGACCGAAGTTTCGGACAATGGTAGAAGCGGACCGTTTTTTATTTCACCGTCAACTACTTGGGCAAAAAATATGTGCTCAGCGTCAATCCCGATTCCGATATAATCGCTTTCAGGAATGTTTTCTTGAAAGCAGTTCGGATATATATTTTTTTAAGGCGTTGATCTCGTGCTTCTTTGAATTTAGGACTATCTACGCTGCCATTAAAGAGTCCCCTATCCTTAAATTCTATAATTACATTGTTGTAACTGGAATCTTTTTTACCCCTTTCCGCATCGAATGAAATTCCAAGAGCATTTGAGAGGGCGTTTATCCATCCAAGTCGTACTTCTTCCTCATTTTGCCAGCGTGATTTTGTTCGCTAACAACTCCTTATATAACTGTTTGTACATGCGCGTATTTCCACGGTAAATTTCAAAAGTAAGAAGATCGAGGGTATAAGCAAGAAGCTTTTAACCATATAATTTGCAGCTTTGGTTTAAAATTATGAACAGTTTGTTGAAACTGTTCCTATACAAAACGACCGTATGTAGTTGAACAAATTCGGCTAGAATAGCTATATTCGGGCCATGAAAAAAGCCATCGCCTATTACCGTGTATCAACTGACCGCCAGGGAAAAGCGGCTGGGGCTGGAAGCCCAGCAAGAAGCCGTGCGCATGTTCGCAGACCGGGAAGGCTACCAGGTCACGGCTCATTATACCGAGATCGAGAGCGGCAAGAAAAATCACCGCCCGCAGCTGCTGGCCGCACTTGCTCAATGCCGCAAACAGAAAGCCATGCTCATTATAGCGAAGCTCGACCGTTTAGGCCGCAATGTTGCGTTCATTGCAAACCTAATGGAAAGCAAAGTGGACTTTAAAGCGGTAGATAATCCCTACGCCAATAAATTGATGGTGCATCTTCTGGCTGCATTCGCGGAGCATGAGCGGGAGCAAATCAGCATCCGTACTAAGGATGCATTGCAAGCGGCTAAGCGCCGTGGAGTGCAATTAGGCCGACATGGAAAGGAGATCGAGAGCAAGAAGAATGCCCAGGCCGCTGCCGAATTTGCTGTTCACATGAAACCATTGATCGAAGCATTGAGGGACGAAGGATGCACCACGGTTCGCGCCATTCGGGATGAATTGAACCGCCGCCAGGTTCCGACCTATCGGAACAATGGCCAACAATGGCATCTTCAGTCAGTCCATAGCCTCTTGAAACGAATTTGAGTAAAGCCCCCCTTCGTGCCAGTCCTTCAAGCGTTCGCGGCAGGATGCTGCGCCACCTGCCACTTCACGCCCAAGCCCACGGGTTGAAGGACAGGCACTCCCCGGCAAAAGCAAACTTTTGGAAAAAGCGGTACGGAGAATGGTTTTTATCTCTGTTCGTTCCTCACATCGAAAAAACCATCATCCCGTGGGCATAATGATTGAAAATCAAATTGCATTTCTGCAACTGTAAAAAGAAGTCCTTTTACAACTAATATTAGTTGTAAAATACGGTGTAAAACCAGAACTATAAAAAACACTTGGTAGAGTTCAATTTAGATTGAATACCCAATCATTGACCAAGTTCTTTTATAATATAAGTAAAATATATTTTTCGAGAAACGGTTGCTATTTCAGAAAATTATCACAGAGTTTGCATATAGTTTTCTTTGATCGTGACGACATATGCAGCACCATGACGTATTTTTTCAGGAAATAATTTTGCACGGTATTACCGAGTTTGAGCCTGTTTTACTGCCCAAATTTGCGACTAATGTAGAATGCGGCAATAGCACCACCGCTTTGCAAGTCCTGCGGATGATTACATTGAAACAACGCTCGATCTAAACGAATATCACAACATCAAGAAACACGCCTGTTTCCTGGTGGAAGCGGTCGGAGATTCCATGATTGATGCAGGAATCACCGAGGATGATTTATTGATCGTAGATACCAGCCTCGATTACCGGGGAAAACGACATTGTCATTTGCTGTTTGAACGGCAGCTATAAAGCAAAAATGATCCAGCGCCGGAAAGGCATATTATGCCTAATTTCTCGTAATCCCCTATTTGATCCTATCGAAATACAGGAACACGACGACTTGCGCGTATTCGGGGTAGTTAAGGGATTTAGCCGCAATTTCAGGCGCGATTAATGGCATGGTTTGGGCTACTCGATTGCAACAATTTCTATTGCTCATGTGAGCGCATCTTTGCCCCTGCCCTATCCACAGCCCCCCTTGTTGTATTAAGCAACAACGATGGGTGCATAATTTCCCGCAGCCAGGAGGCGAAGGATTTGGGCATCAAAATGGGAACGCCTGTCCATTTGATTCAAGACCTGATCCGGCAACATGCTATCGAGGTTTTTTCCTCCAATTACACCCTATATGGCGACATTTCCGCACGGGTTATGAATACGCTCAGCGAATTATGCCCGGTCGTGGAAGTGTACTCGATAGATGAAGCGTTTTTGGACTTATCAATTTTCCCAAGTTCAGAACTGGAAACATTCGCCCGAAATATTCGTAAGACGGTTAGACAATGGACTAAGATTCCTACATGCGTCGGAATCGGGCCAACCAAAGCCCTTGCCAAGGTGGCGAATAGAATTGCCAAAAAGAACCCCGCCCATGAAGGCGTATTTATCATTGCAGATGAAGCAACCCGGCTTGCTGCACTACAAGATTACGAGATTGGAGAAGTATGGGGCATAGGCCGAAAATATGCCCAGATGTTGCAGGCAAACGGCATCGAAACGGCACAACAATTTACCGAATTGCCTGATGAATGGGTAAAAAGTGAAATGACTATTGTAGGGCTTCGGCTACTGCTGGAATTGCGCGGGCAATCCTGCTTACCGATGCTTTCCCCCCGCACCCTTTCCAAAAATATTTGTAGTTCCCGCTCTTTCGGTGCCTCACAAACCAATATGGAAAATATCAGCGAGGCGGTCAGCACATTTGCCAGTAAATGCGGGGAAAAGTTACGGGAGCAGAAGGGGTGCGCCGGAGTGATTACGGTCTTTCTTCAAACAAACCGATTTAAGCCAGAGCAGCCCCAATATAGCAAAAGCCAAACCTTGAATATTCCCAGCCCCAGGCAACAGCGCGGAACTCATCAAATATGCACTGCATGGACTGAGCCAGATTTACCGTGCCGGCTACGAATACAAGAAAGCCGGCGTTATCGTAACAGGTATCATCCCTGATGACCAGGTGCAGCAGAGTATGTTTGACAATGGAAGCCGTGATAGGTGGGATCAGATCTCAAAAGCTATGGATCGTATTAATGGGAAGTATGGCCGCGATACGATCAGCTTTGCCGTACAGGGCACAAAAGGTAAAAGAACCTGGCAGCCCAGAGCCGAAAGACGTAGCGCAGCATTTACAACGGACTGGCACCAACTACCAAAAGTCAGCATGAGCGACTAATTATCTGTATTACAGATATATGCAGCTATGCGAAGGGATAGTAATAAATATTTGACTACCCTTTGCGTAGAACAATAGATAGAACTGCTTTTACAACTAAATTTACAACCCAATACTATTTTGGAATTACAACATGATTTACACCATAGGCGGTATTAAGGGCGGAAGCGGCAAAACAACTATTGCCACCAATTTAACAGTCTATTTGTCCAAGCTGGGACGGGACGTAATTCTCGTAGATGCTGACGATCAGGAATCCGCCACGGACTTTACTTCCTTTCGACATCAAAGCCTGAATGGAGAATTAGGCTATACTGCCGTTAAAATCACCGGCAGCGAGTTGAATGCTAATGTGGCCAGGCTGGCCAAGAAATATGATGATGTGGTGATTGATACGGGAGGCCGCGACACCGTAAGCCAACGATCCGCCCTTTCTGTATCGCATGCCTATCTTATTCCTTTCGCGCCGCGCTCCCTGGATATTTGGACGTTGCGCAAAGTGGAAAATCTCATAGCGGAAATGTCGCCGTTCAATCCTGGCTTGATTTGCCTGACCTTCATCAACAAAGCCGACCCACGCGGAACCTATAAGGAAGACACCGCCGATCTACTGCGGGAATCATCCTATGTGGAATTTATAGATACTCCCATTGGCAACCGTATCTCTTTTGCGAATGCCGCCGCTTCTGGTTTGGGTGTAATCGAGATCAAACCCACCGATGAAAAAGCCGTAGCCGAAATGACAGAACTTTATAATGGAATTACCAATGCGCTGGAATCCAACAATAATAAAAAGAAAATAACAACCTAGATTACAACCGTATTTAGTTGTAATATTGAAACTCTTTCAACAACCAGAAACAAAACAATGGCTACAACCAAAAAGAAATCTAAAATTGCAATGCCCCCCGCCGCACTCAACAATGCCGCTATGCTGGAAGCCATCAATAAGGGTGGATCAGTACGGGCTACGACTGAGGCGCAAAAGGCGGAGCCAGAAACGGACAAATTGAAATCCTTCACTTTCAAGATTTATGAAAGTGAACTGGCGCAGATACGAGATATTCAGGATCGTTTGCCTAAGCGGGACAGAATCTCCATTCATAATTTTGTGGTTGCCGCTGTAAAAGACAAGATCGCAAGAGAGCAAAAACGCACAAACTAACCTATAAATTCACAACTAGGATTAGTTGTGAATCTGCTGTATAATCCACAACCAATTATTTTTAGTTGATGTCTGAAAAAGCCGATAACAAAAAGCCTTCCCGCTACGCCGAAAGCCGTATTCGGCTTATGATGGACAGCATAGATACACCCAGGGAAGAACGGGATCATATTTATATGCCGGTAGCACTGGCACACGTCTATTTTCCCCGGCGTGATACCAAGCTTGATCCTACCGAAAGCTATATTCATAGAAGCGGAAATTTTCAGCTTAATATCAGCCAGCTTCCCGTTCCTAATCACAACACCGGAAAAAATGATTTTCTAGGCTTACCCTTTGGCCCCAAATCACGGCTATTGTTGGGAGCAATCAACGCTTTGGCCTTGCAACAGGGCAGCAATAAAATTGACATCGAGGCGGATACCCTACCGCAGTTTCTTCAAAAAATCGGCCTAACCGATGGAGGCAATCAGATCAGCCAGGCCCGCAACCAGATTGCGCGTCTATCTTCTTCGCTGATTAGCGTATCCTACAAGGAAGAAGATGGAAGCATGGCTTATGGGCAAATGCCCATCGTGAAAGGTTTCGATCTATTTCCCCGCAGCAAGCCGGATCAACTATTGCTTTGGAAAAGGCACATCGTTTTAAGCCTGGATTACTGGCAGGAATTGCAAAAACACCCGTTGCCGCTGGCGCTGGAACATTTACGGATTCTATCAGGCAACGCCCGCGCTATCGACTTTTACAGCTTTCTTGCCTATCGGCTGCACGGCCTGAAAAAGCCTCTTTTCCTCACCTGGGCGACCATGAAAGAAATCTTTGGAGGGGATATTGGCCGAATGGACAATTTTAAAGCCAAAATGCGTCATACCGCAGAACTGGTAAAACTAGCCTATCGGGATGCACGGTTTTCCTATGACGATCAAGGATGGACATTTGAACGCAGCCCCGCACCGATTCAAAAAAAATCCAACTTATTTCTACCGTAACTTGGTAGGAGCGTTGTGTATAAGCACTGTATAACAAGTACTTGCAACAATTTATCCACCGTAACTTGGTAGGGAGAAAGGTTGTTTATCCACCGTAACTTGGTAGGAAAGCTACCGTAACTTGGTAGGACAACCTATTAGTCTTACTATTAATAAAAAAACTTACTATTAATCAGAGGGGCCGACTTTGTGGAAAACCCCCGCGCCTGAAAAATCTCTTTTTGCTGGTGAAAAGAAAATAGGGCGGCAACTAAGCTTTTAGTTATTGATGAACTCGGATCAGGCCAAAAAACTTTCCTTACCCGATCTGCTGACCAAGCTAGGGCATTCCCCCGTGCGAGTGAGGAAGCAGGGAAATGAACTCTGGTATTGTTCCCCTTTCCGTAAGGAGGCCGAACCGTCCTTTCACACATCGTTTATTGGTGGAAAGTGGATATGGAATGATTTTGGCGACCAAGGCGGAACGGTTATTGATTTTGTCATGCGCTACGAAAATTTGACCAGCATCAAAGATGCATTAGCCTATTTGTCCGATCACTTTCAGCCGGGGTTATTTAGCAATCCCGCGCCCCAGCCCTCTTTTTCTTTTCAACAGCAACCCGACCGCGAAGCGGTCGAAAATTTTTTGGAAGATCGCCAGCTTGAATTGATTGATGCCAGGCCGATCACAAAGCCGCTGATTCTCTCCTATCTGGCCAAGGAACGGCATATACCGTCTGACTTGGCCCGCAAATATTTGCGAGAAGTACATTATCGGAATACTGCCACAGGGAAGGAATATTTTGCTTTCGGGATGCAAAATCAGGCCGGAGGCTATGAAATCCGCGTAGCGTCGAGCAAATACAATTTCAAATCAGCCCTAAATGCCCGTGACATTACCGTCATTCCTGGCAGCCAGGCAGAAGCCAAGACCGTGCATGTTTTTGAGGGAATGACCGATTTTCTTTCCTATTTGGTTCTGACCGGAACGGATACCCTGCCGGAGGATGCCATCATCATGCATTCCCTATCCTCTTTTCCCCGAACGGTGGCTTATATTCGTAGCCAGGACTATCAAGCCGTAAAAACCTATCTCGACAATGACAAGGCGGGAGAGAAGGGGACAGCAAGATTCCAAACAGAATTTGGATCGTCATTTTTGCCCCAGGGTGAGTTCTTCAGCCCCACCATGATTTGAATGATCTATTGCGGGCGCAACATTCAGCGGGAAAACCGTCATCAAAATTTCGCAAATAGCCCGGTTCTATCCTGCTATAATTGGCGCATGGAAAAACCATCCGCCCAAATTGTCCCATTTCCCTTTTCCGTGCGCGATGATGATACGCCCATCCATGATATGAGCGAACCAGAAGTAATATGGGTGGCTAGAAAAGAAGCGGCATGGCTGTTAAATCAATTGGCCTTAGGCCGCATCTCTGAAATCCCGGAATCCTCCCGGCAATGTATCCTGAATATCAATGAATATTGCCTGAAATACGGGTATCCGCCTATCGACTGCGATTTGTAGGATTTTAGCTATTTTTGGGAAACTAACCCTTTCCCGATATGGCATCCAAGCGCATCGAAGAAATCATGCAAAATGCGTCAGCCAAAGACCAGGCGGCATTGAGAGACAGCGCACAGACATTAAAAAACAACAATGTCGAACTCAAAACCGACAATTACGGCCCGCAGACTCCCCCGCGCCGTGCGGAGCAGGCCCGGACAGCCGAACCGAAGCTAAACGAAGCTGTTTTTCCAAACCAGCAAAACGGAGCGCAGCGCATTCAGGAAGCAAGAGAGCGCAGCCAGCAGCCCAAAGCTGCCGAATCCGTCCAGGAACCAGCCAAAACCCAGGAACCAGAACGCTAATTATTCTCCTGATTTATCGAAAGGACTAGCAATCGTCAGCCCGAGGATAATGGGGTGCCCGTTTTCTGGCCGTTGATCTTGGGATTCTTTTAGTATCTGACCAAAGAATAGCGCTAAGCGGAACGCCGCCCGGGAATTTCAATCATCCTTACGTATTGAGCGCTCAACCGGCCTGATGCTAACCCCGGCGTGACGAAGTATCTTGTACAATGTCCTGCGACTTCCAATCTGAAAGGAATTCATGATTTGGGTTGTAGACTGCTGGCCTAGTTCATAAAGATCCCTTACCGAAGGAGCCATCTTCTGATATTTTACAGCTAATCCCTTTGGTCGACCACCTTTTCTCCCTCTGGCACGAGCCGACTCGAGTCCGGCACGGGTACGCTGCACAATGACATTGCGCTCATGTTCAGCAAGCGCACAGAATATTTGGAACACTAGCAAGCCTCCGGGTGAAGTAGTATCGATAGGATCATTGAGAGACACCAGATGGATGCCTTTGTTGCCAAGTTCTTCAACGAGTTCAATAAGCCCACGTGTCGACCTCCCCAGCCGGTCCAGCTTCCAGATTACGATGGTATCCCCCTTACGTAAGAAACCCATCATCAATTCAAATTCCGGTTTACGGGACTTCGTTCCGGATATTCTGTCTTCATAAATCCGTTCGCAACCTGCCTGACGTAAAGCATCGGTCTGCGAATCTAATGTTTGCTCCTGGGTGCTGACCCGTGCGTATCCTACCCGCATTGATTTTTGTAGTTTGTATCTGATACTCATTAATTCGCAATATACGGTACATTCATAAAGTAGATAAGTTTTGGATACAACTTTTTCACCAGGTTCCGCCTCTTTTCCAGAAGTAAGGAGCTGTACCTGTAAACGAACGTTTTTTTGCCACCACTCCGCCGGATCAAAACTATGCCCGCTGAATTTCTTTCTGATCAAGAACGCGAACGTTATCAAAGCATTCCATCTGATCTACCGCAGGAGGATTTAATCCGGTATTGTTTTCTATCCCCAACAGATCATCTGCTGGTAGCCGGTATGCGGCGTGATCACAACAGGCTAGGGTTTGCCCTCCAGTTGACGGTTATAAGGTTGATGAACCATTTGCCCCAGGAATGGTACCGGAAGGTACCGGACAATCTGATCAATTATGTTGCGGGACAACTGGCCATTGACGATCCGCGATGCCTTAACAATTATGGAAGTCGGGAAAAAACGATCTCGGAACATTCATACATGATCCTTTCGTATCTAAAACGAAGAAGGTGGCAACCCCTAATCGATACGGTACCCCTGGAGCGTTGGCTTTTGGAGCGAGCCTTAGAGCATGATAACGAACATGTGCTATTATCTCTGGCATGTGACTGGCTAAGGAAAGAAGGAATTTTAAGGCCAGCCATTATCGAACTGGAGCGGCTGGTGGTTTCCCTAGCTGATTTAGCGCATCAGGAAACCTATCGCCGGCTTTCGACACTGTTGACCGATTCCTTCAAAGAGGAATTAGACAAGCTTCTGACCGTTGACACAGTCTTGAAGATAACCCCACACAACTGGCTTTCAAAACCTCCGGTTAGTCCAACGGCGAACCAAATCAAACTCATGCTGCATAAACGGCAATATCTTGCCAAGCTCGGTATCGAACAATGGGATACCAGCAGTCTGCATCCCAACCGTCGAAAGCGGCTTGCAGTCCTGGCCAGGAGTAAGACCAATCAGGCAGTGATGCGAATGTCCGGCACAAAACGTTACCCCATGCTGGTTGCTTTTTGCCTGGAAGCATACATTACAATCACGGATTATACCCTGAGGCTTTTTGATGAGTACTGGGAGGATATCTGTGGCCAATCAGCGCGGGAGCTGACCGAGTACCAACTGAAACAAGTCAAGTCCAGGGATGGCGCACTTGTTACTTTGGGAAAGGCTGCCGAACCTATTGTGGATGAGATCAACATTCCGGCTGCCGAATTGAGAGCTAGTATATATGCCAGCGTATCCAGAAGCGAGTTAGTAGAAGCCATCAGTATCATGCAAAGGCTGACCAAACAAGGGCCAAGGACTTTTCACCACTTTCTTGTTAACCGCTACCGATCCATTAAATCCTTTTCTGCCAGTTTTTTGGATATCCTGACCTTCGAGCATGTCTTTGCAGGGGATGATTTTGAACAGGCGCTTCAATTGGTAGCCGACTGGCAAACGAGCAGAAAGCGAAAGAGTCCTGATGAAATACCTATGAAATTCATGCTGCCATCCTGGAAATCCTTCGTTGAGCCTGTAAAGGGGCAAATTGACAGACCCGCTTATGAGTTAAGTGTTCTGGCCCGGCTGCGGGACCGGCTCCGGTCGGGAGATGTCTATGTGAATCACTCCCGGAAATATGCGAGTCCGGATACTTATTTGATCCCGGAAGCCAACTGGAAAGCGCATCGTACCGAATTGCTTACCTATTTAGGCTACAGGGATGCAACACCCTACCGGTTGGATGAGCAAATTTCGGAACTGGAATCACACTTGCCGCTGATGGAAAGAATACTGGCCGATGGCGGTGATATTCGTCTGGATGATGAGGGTGAGCTGGTAGTAACTCCGTTAAAGGCGGATGACGTACCTGATTCGTTAAAAGCGCTTCGGGCAGCTGTCGACAGGTTGTTGCCGCGGGTTGAGCTAACTGATTTGCTGGTCGAAGTAGACAATTGGACAGGATTTTCCAGTGAACTGACAGGTTTGGAGAATGAATCCAAGAGTAAAGACCACCAGGCATTGTTGTATGCAGCACTTCTTGCGGGAGCATGTAATATTCCCCTGGCCGAAATGGCCCAGAGTACAGGTCTTGACTATCAGTCACTTTGGTGGGTGTCGACCAATTACATCAGGGAAGAGACTCTCAAACGGGCTACGGTCCGGCTGGTTAACTATCAACATGAACTTTGGTTGTCCTCCTATTGGGGCAGCGGGGTGTTGTCTTCTTCTGACGGGCAGCGCTTTCCGGTAAGCGGCAAAATCCGTAATGCACAATCCATTCCGCGTTATTACGGTTACGGCAGGGGGTATACGCTCATTACCCATACCTCAGACCAGTATGCCCAGTATGGTAGTAGATCTGTACCGTCGACAATCCGGGATGCGACTTATGTGCTGGATGAAATACTGGGTAACGAGACAGATCTTGAAATTGTAGAGCACACAACAGACACCGGCGGATATACAGATATTGTTTTCGCCTTGTTCGATTTGTTAGGGCTGCTCTTTTCTCCCAGGCTGCGCGACCTGGCAAACCAACGGCTTTGCCGGATTAAGGGAATGGACTTACGGTATCCCTCGCTTAAATTCACTTCAAACTTCCGACCAGAATACGTCCGTGCCAGATGGGATGACCTGCTACGAGTTGCGGCCACACTAAAAAGCGGGTGGGTAACATCCTCACTGCTAATCAGCAAATTACAGGGGTACCCGCGGCAACACCATTTGACGGCACTCTTGCAAGAGTACGGGAAACTGGTTAAAACAACCTTCATTCTGCGATATTTGCAAAGCAAACCGTTGCGCCGCCGCATCCATGCCCAGCTTAACAAGGGGGAGCAGCTGCACGCGCTTCGTGCGTGGCTTTGGTTTGGTGGCGACGGCCATCTCCGGAGGAAACAGGAGGATGCCCAGCAAGAGACTGCCGGCTGTTTGAACGTTCTGACTAATTTGGTTGTGGTTTGGAACACGGCGTATACTCAGGAAGTCCTCAAAAAGCATCAGGAGGATGGGCACACAGTGGATGAAAATGATTTTGGGCATCTGTCTCCGGCCAGGTTTGCACATATTAACCGGTTAGGCCGTTACACTTTTCAGAAAGTCGATCAATTTGAGGAGAATGGCTTACGCCCATTGAGATCGTAAAGTGCTTAGCGCCATTCTTTGTCCATTTACTAAAAGAAGCCCAATGAAGAAAAATATAAAACGATCTTGGTCAGAGGGCCTTGGGTTTTAGATATTCCCTACTTGGAAACGCAGACTATCCAGTTAAGAAAAAATATTCTTTCCTACCTTGAAAAGAAAAGCGGGCCAGAGGGTTGGGCGAAAATTAAAGGGCTGGTTGAATCACAATTAGATGCCAACATCACCAATCCCAAAGAATATGAAAAAATGAAGCTCGAATTTTTTAATGATAACCGCGTAAAACTCACCAATACAGGAACAGAGTTAAATGGTTATTTCGGCTACATTGATAATGATTTAGTTATCTATGCACTAGCAGAGCCAGGAGAGAATGGGGAAGTGAGGATGTATGGGAAAGAACTAAACAAAGCTTTCACGTTCTCATCGTTCAAAATGGGAGAGAATTTTTTCACACGAGAGGAAAAAAATGATGGTTTGGGAGATACTACCTTTGTGACTACTTACAAATATATCAGGCGATAGCATCACGATTACATTCAGAGCTATCATGCAATTTAAATCATAGTTCCTAAAATTTTCTCAGCCAAAATCCTAACTGTCGATATTGCCGCGTCGTACTCAGATTCTTTGCAAAGATGTGCAGTTAATGCGGCCTGGCTTAGTTTTAAGTGGTCTTTATTTGTTGTGTCAAAATCAGGCAAAGACATATGCTTAAAAATATCCCCGATCTGAATAGATATGTTGTGGCTCTCAATGTATTCTTTAACTGACGGGGCATTTAAAAGCCCGCATAAGTAATATGCAGGTTCAGGTTCATAGAAATCAGCAAAGAATATTTTATGATCTGGAACATAGACTCTGTTTCCTATCAATGGAACATTGCTCGATCCAATCACAGCAGCCCTAAATTTACCTTGTTCAGCCCAAATTACCTTCCAAGGAGCAAAAGTGTATTCACCTACGTTGTAGATCGCAAAGTAAGGAGCATTTTTCATGCGCCCTTTAAATGTTGAGCGGTTGGCTAACTGGGTAGAGTAAGCTTTGAAATACTTTTCTGTTTGCGGATATGTATAGCGAATGCTGATTGTAGCATCCTGATATTGTTTTTGAGAAATTCCCTCGTTGGGTACAATCACATAAAGATTATGATCGCGAGTAATACGGCAAGCGCCAAAATCTGATGATCCTTTGAGTAAGGGGTATAATAAATCTGGCTCGATCCAAAAAGTCTGTCTAGGCCCTATGTCAATTTTGCCAGCTTCAGGACGAGTTGAAATTTTTACACGTTTATTGACTTCATTTTTTTCTAAAACTTCTACAAAATAAATCCCATTAAGGTCGGCGGTTATTCCCTTGCGTCCTTGAACCCAAGTGCATTTGCCTTGTAATGCAGCCAGCTTTTCAAATCTACCAGGAGATAAAATTGCCCACGGAGAACCATCACCCCCAGCAGGATTTGCTTCATTAATAGTTGTAGTTATTCGTGAGAGAACTTCCGCTTTTGAAAGATGTTCGGGAATAGATTTTGTAAAAGAAAGGCCATTACTCCAAATATTGTATGGCACAGGGTAAGAAACAGGTTTTCTTTCTGTTTTTTTGAATACAGCTATGGAAGTCTTATTGGCTACTCCCTTGAAGGGCTTTAAATCTTTTAAGTCATCTACCTTGATTGGCATCAAGGTATATTCTGAATTCAGATTGAATTTTCTAAACCCCTCAGAAGAAGGCGTTTGAAAAAGTGTCTGAGTGATGACGAAAACCAAATCACCATCAGCTTTTAGCCACTTATCAGCTACGGTGTATGTAATCATTGCTGATATATCTAATTCATTCCCCCCATGATGGGGAGTTGATGAAAATATATCGTATTGCATGCATGTAGGCTTGGCCCTCTCTCGATACAATTCCGGCAACTTTGACCAACGCACCCAAGGAGGATTCCCTACTATAAAATCAAATTGTCCTGCTGTTGCAGACCAAAAGAAATTTCGTACTATTCTGAACCAAATGCCATTCCAGTTCTTACGATGTAGAGCTAGTACTCTATTATAAGTCTCAGCTAGATAGCCCTTCCATAGCGCTAACTCTTCAGGACTTACAGCC
Source organism: Salmonirosea aquatica (assembly GCF_009296315.1). Classification (NCBI taxonomy): domain Bacteria; kingdom Pseudomonadati; phylum Bacteroidota; class Cytophagia; order Cytophagales; family Spirosomataceae; genus Salmonirosea; species Salmonirosea aquatica. The sequence goes on along the minus strand of NZ_WHLY01000003.1, from coordinate 14,062 downwards.
TTGCTAAGCACCAAATCTCGTTCAACTTCAACAAAACCGTTGTCCTTTTCAACATTCGATTCCATGAAAGAAAATACCTGATCGAGTCTAATTCGATCGAAGGCAAGTTCATTAGGTATTACAATTTCTAAGTCGGCCACCTGAGAGCCGATTCTGTATTTTACAACATCTTCTTTTTCTGACGGATTGCGGGCTGGGGAATAAATCGCATCGGCTAAAAGAACAGGCAATTCAATTTCAGTGCCTGGCAAAGCTTTGAGCAGATCAGAAATGGCTATCAGAAAATTGACCCTTGCTGTCTGTACAGCCAAAGGATTCAAATCAAACCCCCAGACATTTTTAGTTATGTCTTGAAGAATTTCTGTATCGCTCAAACCCTGTGATTTTGCGGCCTCATTTTTGCGTCGGATTATCTCTAATAAAAAAGACCCAGAACCGCACGTTGGATCAAGAACCCGTGCGCCAATCCAATTTTTAATCTCAATTTGATCAACTGCAATATCTACCAGCCAATCAGGAGTGTAAAACTCTCCCAAGCTCTTCCGTAGAGCTTCGGGTACAAGATGCTGGTAAAGCTGCTTTAATACGTCTTTCGATCTTGCAATATCTAAATTGTCGGTGCGATATAGGGCAATTTTTGTAAGAATCTCTTTTATGCAGGAGACGAAAATCGCCTTGAACTCAGGGTCTTGACATGAATCTAAATACCAAGAGAAAATAGCCTCTTCAACGAATCCTTTGATATTGGCCCTGCTAAAAAGATTACCGTCCTCTATATCGTTTTTAATGGTTTCGAGTAGATTGTCATCACTCTGCGCCAATGCATACTGGCTGAAATAGGGATATGAAGTTAGCCCGTGGGTTGAGACAATCTCAGCCGCCAAAACTTTAATCAAAAACGAGTTATAAGTATGGATTACAAAAAGCGAAACAGGAATTTTCAATTTCTTACTGGTCGTGGCAGCAAAACCTAATAATGCTTCAATTCGTCCATCTTGCTCCGAGGCTATATCCGCAATCTGGCCGTAGAGGGTCTGCCATTCTTCAAAGAGCATCTTCTCTTTTGAGTGCTCACTATTTCGAATTTTATTCGAAATGTGATCCACCAAGGCCGTCATAGCATTAGTGCCAATGAGGGACCCAAGGCCAAAATCTTCAATCAAATTTGCAGATGTGACGGCTCGCCTATAAGCATCAATACAAGCTGTGGCCACCATTGTGACCGAAGTTTCGGACAATGGTAGAAGCGGACCGTTTTTTATTTCACCGTCAACTACTTGGGCAAAAAATATGTGCTCAGCGTCAATCCCGATTCCGATATAATCGCTTTCAGGAATGTTTTCTTGAAGAGCAGTTCGGATTATATATTTTTTAAGGCGTTGATCTCGTGCTTCTTTGAATTTAGGACTATCTACGCTGCCATTAAAGAGTCCCCTATCCTTAAATTCTATAATTACATTGTTGTAACTGGAATCTTTTTTACCCCTTTCCGCATCGAATGAAATTCCAAGAGCATTTGAGAGGGCGTTTATCCATCCAAGTCGTACTTCTTCCTCATTTTGCCAGCGTGATTTGTTCGCTAACAACTCCTTATATAACTGTTTGTACATGCGCGTATTTCCACGGTAAATTTCAAAAGTAAGAAGATCGAGGGTATAAGCAAGAAGCTTTTAACCATATAATTTGCAGCTTTGGTTTAAAATTATGAACAGTTTGTTGAAACTGTTCCTATACAAACGACCGTATGTAGTTGAACAAATTCGGCTAGAATAGCTATATTCGGGCCATGAAAAAAGCCATCGCCTATTACCGTGTATCAACTGACCGCCAGGGGAAAAGCGGCCTGGGGCTGGAAGCCCAGCAAGAAGCCGTGCGCATGTTCGCAGACCGGGAAGGCTACCAGGTCACGGCTCATTATACCGAGATCGAGAGCGGCAAGAAAAATCACCGCCCGCAGCTGCTGGCCGCACTTGCTCAATGCCGCAAACAGAAAGCCATGCTCATTATAGCGAAGCTCGACCGTTTAGGCCGCAATGTTGCGTTCATTGCAAACCTAATGGAAAGCAAAGTGGACTTTAAAGCGGTAGATAATCCCTACGCCAATAAATTGATGGTGCATCTTCTGGCTGCATTCGCGGAGCATGAGCGGGAGCAAATCAGCATCCGTACTAAGGATGCATTGCAAGCGGCTAAGCGCCGTGGAGTGCAATTAGGCCGACATGGAAAGGAGATCGAGAGCAAGAAGAATGCCCAGGCCGCTGCCGAATTTGCTGTTCACATGAAACCATTGATCGAAGCATTGAGGGACGAAGGATGCACCACGGTTCGCGCCATTCGGGATGAATTGAACCGCCGCCAGGTTCCGACCTATCGGAACAATGGCCAACAATGGCATCTTCAGTCAGTCCATAGCCTCTTGAAACGAATTTGAGTAAAGCCCCCCTTCGTGCCAGTCCTTCAAGCGTTCGCGGCAGGATGCTGCGCCACCTGCCACTTCACGCCAAGCCCACGGGTTGAAGGACAGGCACTCCCCGGCAAAAGCAAACTTTTGGAAAAAGCGGTACGGGAGAATGGTTTTTATCTCTGTTCGTTCCTCACATCGAAAAAACCATCATCCCGTGGGCATAATGATTGAAAATCAAATTGCATTTCTGCAACTGTAAAAAGAAGTCCTTTTACAACTAATATTAGTTGTAAAATACGGTGTAAAACCAGAACTATAAAAAACACTTGGTAGAGTTCAATTTAGATTGAATACCCAATCATTGACCAAGTTCTTTTATAATATAAGTAAAATATATTTTTCGAGAAACGGTTGCTATTTCAGAAAATTATCACAGAGTTTGCATATAGTTTTCTTTGATCGTGACGACATATGCAGCACCATGACGTATTTTTTCAGGAAATAATTTTGCACGGTATTACCGAGTTTGAGCCTGTTTTACTGCCCAAATTTGCGACTAATGTAGAATGCGGCAATAGCACCACCGGCTTTGCAAGTCCTGCGGATGATTACATTGAAACAACGCTCGATCTAAACGAATATCACAACATCAAGAAACACGCCTGTTTCCTGGTGGAAGCGGTCGGAGATTCCATGATTGATGCAGGAATCACCGAGGATGATTTATTGATCGTAGATACCAGCCTCGATTACCGGGAAAACGACATTGTCATTTGCTGTTTGAACGGCAGCTATAAAGCAAAAATGATCCAGCGCCGGAAAGGCATATTATGCCTAATTTCTCGTAATCCCCTATTTGATCCTATCGAAATACAGGAACACGACGACTTGCGCGTATTCGGGGTAGTTAAGGGATTTAGCCGCAATTTCAGGCGCGATTAATGGCATGGTTTGGGCTACTCGATTGCAACAATTTCTATTGCTCATGTGAGCGCATCTTTGCCCCTGCCCTATCCACAGCCCCCCTTGTTGTATTAAGCAACAACGATGGGTGCATAATTTCCCGCAGCCAGGAGGCGAAGGATTTGGGCATCAAAATGGGAACGCCTGTCCATTTGATTCAAGACCTGATCCGGCAACATGCTATCGAGGTTTTTTCCTCCAATTACACCCTATATGGCGACATTTCCGCACGGGTTATGAATACGCTCAGCGAATTATGCCCGGTCGTGGAAGTGTACTCGATAGATGAAGCGTTTTTGGACTTATCAATTTTCCCAAGTTCAGAACTGGAAACATTCGCCCGAAATATTCGTAAGACGGTTAGACAATGGACTAAGATTCCTACATGCGTCGGAATCGGGCCAACCAAAGCCCTTGCCAAGGTGGCGAATAGAATTGCCAAAAAGAACCCCGCCCATGAAGGCGTATTTATCATTGCAGATGAAGCAACCCGGCTTGCTGCACTACAAGATTACGAGATTGGAGAAGTATGGGGCATAGGCCGAAAATATGCCCAGATGTTGCAGGCAAACGGCATCGAAACGGCACAACAATTTACCGAATTGCCTGATGAATGGGTAAAAAGTGAAATGACTATTGTAGGGCTTCGGCTACTGCTGGAATTGCGCGGGCAATCCTGCTTACCGATGCTTTCCCCCCGCACCCTTTCCAAAAATATTTGTAGTTCCCGCTCTTTCGGTGCCTCACAAACCAATATGGAAAATATCAGCGAGGCGGTCAGCACATTTGCCAGTAAATGCGGGGAAAAGTTACGGGAGCAGAAGGGGTGCGCCGGAGTGATTACGGTCTTTCTTCAAACAAACCGATTTAAGCCAGAGCAGCCCCAATATAGCAAAAGCCAAACCTTGAATATTCCCAGCCCCACAGGCAACAGCGCGGAACTCATCAAATATGCACTGCATGGACTGAGCCAGATTTACCGTGCCGGCTACGAATACAAGAAAGCCGGCGTTATCGTAACAGGTATCATCCCTGATGACCAGGTGCAGCAGAGTATGTTTGACAATGGAAGCCGTGATAGGTGGGATCAGATCTCAAAAGCTATGGATCGTATTAATGGGAAGTATGGCCGCGATACGATCAGCTTTGCCGTACAGGGCACAAAAGGTAAAAGAACCTGGCAGCCCAGAGCCGAAAGACGTAGCGCAGCATTTACAACGGACTGGCACCAACTACCAAAAGTCAGCATGAGCGACTAATTATCTGTATTACAGATATATGCAGCTATGCGAAGGGATAGTAATAAATATTTGACTACCCTTTGCGTAGAACAATAGATAGAACTGCTTTTACAACTAAATTTACAACCCAATACTATTTTGGAATTACAACATGATTTACACCATAGGCGGTATTAAGGGCGGAAGCGGCAAAACAACTATTGCCACCAATTTAACAGTCTATTTGTCCAAGCTGGGACGGGACGTAATTCTCGTAGATGCTGACGATCAGGAATCCGCCACGGACTTTACTTCCTTTCGACATCAAAGCCTGAATGGAGAATTAGGCTATACTGCCGTTAAAATCACCGGCAGCGAGTTGAATGCTAATGTGGCCAGGCTGGCCAAGAAATATGATGATGTGGTGATTGATACGGGAGGCCGCGACACCGTAAGCCAACGATCCGCCCTTTCTGTATCGCATGCCTATCTTATTCCTTTCGCGCCGCGCTCCCTGGATATTTGGACGTTGCGCAAAGTGGAAAATCTCATAGCGGAAATGTCGCCGTTCAATCCTGGCTTGATTTGCCTGACCTTCATCAACAAAGCCGACCCACGCGGAACCTATAAGGAAGACACCGCCGATCTACTGCGGGAATCATCCTATGTGGAATTTATAGATACTCCCATTGGCAACCGTATCTCTTTTGCGAATGCCGCCGCTTCTGGTTTGGGTGTAATCGAGATCAAACCCACCGATGAAAAAGCCGTAGCCGAAATGACAGAACTTTATAATGGAATTACCAATGCGCTGGAATCCAACAATAATAAAAAGAAAATAACAACCTAGATTACAACCGTATTTAGTTGTAATATTGAAACTCTTTCAACAACCAGAAACAAAACAATGGCTACAACCAAAAAGAAATCTAAAATTGCAATGCCCCCCGCCGCACTCAACAATGCCGCTATGCTGGAAGCCATCAATAAGGGTGGATCAGTACGGGCTACGACTGAGGCGCAAAAGGCGGAGCCAGAAACGGACAAATTGAAATCCTTCACTTTCAAGATTTATGAAAGTGAACTGGCGCAGATACGAGATATTCAGGATCGTTTGCCTAAGCGGGACAGAATCTCCATTCATAATTTTGTGGTTGCCGCTGTAAAAGACAAGATCGCAAGAGAGCAAAAACGCACAAACTAACCTATAAATTCACAACTAGGATTAGTTGTGAATCTGCTGTATAATCCACAACCAATTATTTTTAGTTGATGTCTGAAAAAGCCGATAACAAAAAGCCTTCCCGCTACGCCGAAAGCCGTATTCGGCTTATGATGGACAGCATAGATACACCCAGGGAAGAACGGGATCATATTTATATGCCGGTAGCACTGGCACACGTCTATTTTCCCCGGCGTGATACCAAGCTTGATCCTACCGAAAGCTATATTCATAGAAGCGGAAATTTTCAGCTTAATATCAGCCAGCTTCCCGTTCCTAATCACAACACCGGAAAAAATGATTTTCTAGGCTTACCCTTTGGCCCCAAATCACGGCTATTGTTGGGAGCAATCAACGCTTTGGCCTTGCAACAGGGCAGCAATAAAATTGACATCGAGGCGGATACCCTACCGCAGTTTCTTCAAAAAATCGGCCTAACCGATGGAGGCAATCAGATCAGCCAGGCCCGCAACCAGATTGCGCGTCTATCTTCTTCGCTGATTAGCGTATCCTACAAGGAAGAAGATGGAAGCATGGCTTATGGGCAAATGCCCATCGTGAAAGGTTTCGATCTATTTCCCCGCAGCAAGCCGGATCAACTATTGCTTTGGAAAAGGCACATCGTTTTAAGCCTGGATTACTGGCAGGAATTGCAAAAACACCCGTTGCCGCTGGCGCTGGAACATTTACGGATTCTATCAGGCAACGCCCGCGCTATCGACTTTTACAGCTTTCTTGCCTATCGGCTGCACGGCCTGAAAAAGCCTCTTTTCCTCACCTGGGCGACCATGAAAGAAATCTTTGGAGGGGATATTGGCCGAATGGACAATTTTAAAGCCAAAATGCGTCATACCGCAGAACTGGTAAAACTAGCCTATCGGGATGCACGGTTTTCCTATGACGATCAAGGATGGACATTTGAACGCAGCCCCGCACCGATTCAAAAAAAATCCAACTTATTTCTACCGTAACTTGGTAGGAGCGTTGTGTATAAGCACTGTATAACAAGTACTTGCAACAATTTATCCACCGTAACTTGGTAGGGAGAAAGGTTGTTTATCCACCGTAACTTGGTAGGAAAGCTACCGTAACTTGGTAGGACAACCTATTAGTCTTACTATTAATAAAAAAACTTACTATTAATCAGAGGGGCCGACTTTGTGGAAAACCCCCGCGCCTGAAAAATCTCTTTTTGCTGGTGAAAAGAAAATAGGGCGGCAACTAAGCTTTTAGTTATTGATGAACTCGGATCAGGCCAAAAAACTTTCCTTACCCGATCTGCTGACCAAGCTAGGGCATTCCCCCGTGCGAGTGAGGAAGCAGGGAAATGAACTCTGGTATTGTTCCCCTTTCCGTAAGGAGGCCGAACCGTCCTTTCACACATCGTTTATTGGTGGAAAGTGGATATGGAATGATTTTGGCGACCAAGGCGGAACGGTTATTGATTTTGTCATGCGCTACGAAAATTTGACCAGCATCAAAGATGCATTAGCCTATTTGTCCGATCACTTTCAGCCGGGGTTATTTAGCAATCCCGCGCCCCAGCCCTCTTTTTCTTTTCAACAGCAACCCGACCGCGAAGCGGTCGAAAATTTTTGGAAGATCGCCAGCTTGAATTGATTGATGCCAGGCCGATCACAAAGCCGCTGATTCTCTCCTATCTGGCCAAGGAACGGCATATACCGTCTGACTTGGCCCGCAAATATTTGCGAGAAGTACATTATCGGAATACTGCCACAGGGAAGGAATATTTTGCTTTCGGGATGCAAAATCAGGCCGGAGGCTATGAAATCCGCGTAGCGTCGAGCAAATACAATTTCAAATCAGCCCTAAATGCCCGTGACATTACCGTCATTCCTGGCAGCCAGGCAGAAGCCAAGACCGTGCATGTTTTTGAGGGAATGACCGATTTTCTTTCCTATTTGGTTCTGACCGGAACGGATACCCTGCCGGAGGATGCCATCATCATGCATTCCCTATCCTCTTTTCCCCGAACGGTGGCTTATATTCGTAGCCAGGACTATCAAGCCGTAAAAACCTATCTCGACAATGACAAGGCGGGAGAGAAGGGGACAGCAAGATTCCAAACAGAATTTGGATCGTCATTTTTGCCCCAGGGTGAGTTCTTCAGCCCCCACCATGATTTGAATGATCTATTGCGGGCGCAACATTCAGCGGGAAAACCGTCATCAAAATTTCGCAAATAGCCCGGTTCTATCCTGCTATAATTGGCGCATGGAAAAACCATCCGCCCAAATTGTCCCATTTCCCTTTTCCGTGCGCGATGATGATACGCCCATCCATGATATGAGCGAACCAGAAGTAATATGGGTGGCTAGAAAAGAAGCGGCATGGCTGTTAAATCAATTGGCCTTAGGCCGCATCTCTGAAATCCCGGAATCCTCCCGGCAATGTATCCTGAATATCAATGAATATTGCCTGAAATACGGGTATCCGCCTATCGACTGCGATTTGTAGGATTTTAGCTATTTTTGGGAAACTAACCCTTTCCCGATATGGCATCCAAGCGCATCGAAGAAATCATGCAAAATGCGTCAGCCAAAGACCAGGCGGCATTGAGAGACAGCGCACAGACATTAAAAAACAACAATGTCGAACTCAAAACCGACAATTACGGCCCGCAGACTCCCCCGCGCCGTGCGGAGCAGGCCCGGACAGCCGAACCGAAGCTAAACGAAGCTGTTTTTCCAAACCAGCAAAACGGAGCGCAGCGCATTCAGGAAGCAAGAGAGCGCAGCCAGCAGCCCAAAGCTGCCGAATCCGTCCAGGAACCAGCCAAAACCCAGGAACCAGAACGCTAATTATTCTCCTGATTTATCGAAAGGACTAGCAATCGTCAGCCCGAGGATAATGGGGTGCCCGTTTTCTGGCCGTTGATCTTGGGATTCTTTTAGTATCTGACCAAAGAATAGCGCTAAGCGGAACGCCGCCCGGGAATTTCAATCATCCTTACGTATTGAGCGCTCAACCGGCCTGATGCTAACCCCGGCGTGACGAAGTATCTTGTACAATGTCCTGCGACTTCCAATCTGAAAGGAATTCATGATTTGGGTTGTAGACTGCTGGCCTAGTTCATAAAGATCCCTTACCGAAGGAGCCATCTTCTGATATTTTACAGCTAATCCCTTTGGTCGACCACCTTTTCTCCCTCTGGCACGAGCCGACTCGAGTCCGGCACGGGTACGCTGCACAATGACATTGCGCTCATGTTCAGCAAGCGCACAGAATATTTGGAACACTAGCAAGCCTCCGGGTGAAGTAGTATCGATAGGATCATTGAGAGACACCAGATGGATGCCTTTGTTGCCAAGTTCTTCAACGAGTTCAATAAGCCCACGTGTCGACCTCCCCAGCCGGTCCAGCTTCCAGATTACGATGGTATCCCCCTTACGTAAGAAACCCATCATCAATTCAAATTCCGGTTTACGGGACTTCGTTCCGGATATTCTGTCTTCATAAATCCGTTCGCAACCTGCCTGACGTAAAGCATCGGTCTGCGAATCTAATGTTTGCTCCTGGGTGCTGACCCGTGCGTATCCTACCCGCATTGATTTTTGTAGTTTGTATCTGATACTCATTAATTCGCAATATACGGTACATTCATAAAGTAGATAAGTTTTGGATACAACTTTTTCACCAGGTTCCGCCTCTTTTCCAGAAGTAAGGAGCTGTACCTGTAAACGAACGTTTTTTTGCCACCACTCCGCCGGATCAAAACTATGCCCGCTGAATTTCTTTCTGATCAAGAACGCGAACGTTATCAAAGCATTCCATCTGATCTACCGCAGGAGGATTTAATCCGGTATTGTTTTCTATCCCCAACAGATCATCTGCTGGTAGCCGGTATGCGGCGTGATCACAACAGGCTAGGGTTTGCCCTCCAGTTGACGGTTATAAGGTTGATGAACCATTTGCCCCAGGAATGGTACCGGAAGGTACCGGACAATCTGATCAATTATGTTGCGGGACAACTGGCCATTGACGATCCGCGATGCCTTAACAATTATGGAAGTCGGGAAAAAACGATCTCGGAACATTCATACATGATCCTTTCGTATCTAAAACGAAGAAGGTGGCAACCCCTAATCGATACGGTACCCCTGGAGCGTTGGCTTTTGGAGCGAGCCTTAGAGCATGATAACGAACATGTGCTATTATCTCTGGCATGTGACTGGCTAAGGAAAGAAGGAATTTTAAGGCCAGCCATTATCGAACTGGAGCGGCTGGTGGTTTCCCTAGCTGATTTAGCGCATCAGGAAACCTATCGCCGGCTTTCGACACTGTTGACCGATTCCTTCAAAGAGGAATTAGACAAGCTTCTGACCGTTGACACAGTCTTGAAGATAACCCCACACAACTGGCTTTCAAAACCTCCGGTTAGTCCAACGGCGAACCAAATCAAACTCATGCTGCATAAACGGCAATATCTTGCCAAGCTCGGTATCGAACAATGGGATACCAGCAGTCTGCATCCCAACCGTCGAAAGCGGCTTGCAGTCCTGGCCAGGAGTAAGACCAATCAGGCAGTGATGCGAATGTCCGGCACAAAACGTTACCCCATGCTGGTTGCTTTTTGCCTGGAAGCATACATTACAATCACGGATTATACCCTGAGGCTTTTTGATGAGTACTGGGAGGATATCTGTGGCCAATCAGCGCGGAGCTGACCGAGTACCAACTGAAACAAGTCAAGTCCAGGGATGGCGCACTTGTTACTTTGGGAAAGGCTGCCGAACCTATTGTGGATGAGATCAACATTCCGGCTGCCGAATTGAGAGCTAGTATATATGCCAGCGTATCCAGAAGCGAGTTAGTAGAAGCCATCAGTATCATGCAAAGGCTGACCAAACAAGGGCCAAGGACTTTTCACCACTTTCTTGTTAACCGCTACCGATCCATTAAATCCTTTTCTGCCAGTTTTTTGGATATCCTGACCTTCGAGCATGTCTTTGCAGGGGATGATTTTGAACAGGCGCTTCAATTGGTAGCCGACTGGCAAACGAGCAGAAAGCGAAAGAGTCCTGATGAAATACCTATGAAATTCATGCTGCCATCCTGGAAATCCTTCGTTGAGCCTGTAAAGGGGCAAATTGACAGACCCGCTTATGAGTTAAGTGTTCTGGCCCGGCTGCGGGACCGGCTCCGGTCGGGAGATGTCTATGTGAATCACTCCCGGAAATATGCGAGTCCGGATACTTATTTGATCCCGGAAGCCAACTGGAAAGCGCATCGTACCGAATTGCTTACCTATTTAGGCTACAGGGATGCAACACCCTACCGGTTGGATGAGCAAATTTCGGAACTGGAATCACACTTGCCGCTGATGGAAAGAATACTGGCCGATGGCGGTGATATTCGTCTGGATGATGAGGGTGAGCTGGTAGTAACTCCGTTAAAGGCGGATGACGTACCTGATTCGTTAAAAGCGCTTCGGGCAGCTGTCGACAGGTTGTTGCCGCGGGTTGAGCTAACTGATTTGCTGGTCGAAGTAGACAATTGGACAGGATTTTCCAGTGAACTGACAGGTTTGGAGAATGAATCCAAGAGTAAAGACCACCAGGCATTGTTGTATGCAGCACTTCTTGCGGGAGCATGTAATATTCCCCTGGCCGAAATGGCCCAGAGTACAGGTCTTGACTATCAGTCACTTTGGTGGGTGTCGACCAATTACATCAGGGAAGAGACTCTCAAACGGGCTACGGTCCGGCTGGTTAACTATCAACATGAACTTTGGTTGTCCTCCTATTGGGGCAGCGGGGTGTTGTCTTCTTCTGACGGGCAGCGCTTTCCGGTAAGCGGCAAAATCCGTAATGCACAATCCATTCCGCGTTATTACGGTTACGGCAGGGGGTATACGCTCATTACCCATACCTCAGACCAGTATGCCCAGTATGGTAGTAGATCTGTACCGTCGACAATCCGGGATGCGACTTATGTGCTGGATGAAATACTGGGTAACGAGACAGATCTTGAAATTGTAGAGCACACAACAGACACCGGCGGATATACAGATATTGTTTTCGCCTTGTTCGATTTGTTAGGGCTGCTCTTTTCTCCCAGGCTGCGCGACCTGGCAAACCAACGGCTTTGCCGGATTAAGGGAATGGACTTACGGTATCCCTCGCTTAAATTCACTTCAAACTTCCGACCAGAATACGTCCGTGCCAGATGGGATGACTGCTACGAGTTGCGGCCACACTAAAAAGCGGGTGGGTAACATCCTCACTGCTAATCAGCAAATTACAGGGGTACCCGCGGCAACACCATTTGACGGCACTCTTGCAAGAGTACGGGAAACTGGTTAAAACAACCTTCATTCTGCGATATTTGCAAAGCAAACCGTTGCGCCGCCGCATCCATGCCCAGCTTAACAAGGGGGAGCAGCTGCACGCGCTTCGTGCGTGGCTTTGGTTTGGTGGCGACGGCCATCTCCGGAGGAAACAGGAGGATGCCCAGCAAGAGACTGCCGGCTGTTTGAACGTTCTGACTAATTTGGTTGTGGTTTGGAACACGGCGTATACTCAGGAAGTCCTCAAAAAGCATCAGGAGGATGGGCACACAGTGGATGAAAATGATTTTGGGCATCTGTCTCCGGCCAGGTTTGCACATATTAACCGGTTAGGCCGTTACACTTTTCAGAAAGTCGATCAATTTGAGGAGAATGGCTTACGCCCATTGAGATCGTAAAGTGCTTAGCGCCATTCTTTGTCCATTTACTAAAAGAAGCCCAATGAAGAAAAATATAAAACGATCTTGGTCAGAGGCCTTGGGTTTTAGATATTCCCTACTTGGAAACGCAGACTATCCAGTTAAGAAAAAAATATTCTTTCCTACCTTGAAAAGAAAAGCGGGCCAGAGGGTTGGGCGAAAATTAAAGGGCTGGTTGAATCACAATTAGATGCCAACATCACCAATCCCAAAGAATATGAAAAAATGAAGCTCGAATTTTTTAATGATAACCGCGTAAAACTCACCAATACAGGAACAGAGTTAAATGGTTATTTCGGCTACATTGATAATGATTTAGTTATCTATGCACTAGCAGAGCCAGGAGAGAATGGGGAAGTGAGGATGTATGGGAAAGAACTAAACAAAGCTTTCACGTTCTCATCGTTCAAAATGGGAGAGAATTTTTCACACGAGAGGAAAAAAATGATGGTTTGGGAGATACTACCTTTGTGACTACTTACAAATATATCAGGCCGATAGCATCACGATTTACATTCAGAGCTATCATGCAATTTAAATCATAGTTCCTAAAATTTTCTCACCAAAATCCTAAACTGTCGATATTGCCGCGTCGTACTCAGATTCTTTGCAAAGATGTGCAGTTAATGCGGCCTGGCTTAGTTTTAAGTGGTCTTTATTTGTTGTGTCAAAATCAGGCAAAGACATATGCTTAAAAATATCCCCGATCTGAATAGATATGTGGCTCTCAATGTATTCTTTAACTGACGGGGCATTTAAAAGCCCGCATAAGTAATATGCAGGTTCAGGTTCATAGAAATCAGCAAAGAATTTTATGATCTGGAACATAGACTCTGTTTCCTATCAATGGAACATTGCTCGATCCAATCACAGCAGCCCTAAATTTACCTTGTTCAGCCCAAAATTACCTTCCAAGGAGCAAAAGTGTATTCACCTACGTTGTAGATCGCAAAGTAAGGAGCATTTTCATGCGCCCTTTAAATGTTGAGCGGTTGGCTAACTGGGTAGAGTAAGCTTTGAAATACTTTTCTGTTTGCGGATATGTATAGCGAATGCTGATTGTAGCATCCTGATATTGTTTTTGAGAAATTCCCTCGTTGGGTACAATCACATAAAGATTATGATCGCGAGTAATACGGCAAGCGCCAAAATCTGATGATCCTTTGAGTAAGGGGTATAATAAATCTGGCTCGATCCAAAAAGTCTGTCTAGGCCCTATGTCAATTTTGCCAGCTTCAGGACGAGTTGAAATTTTTACACGTTTATTGACTTCATTTTTTCTAAACTTCTACAAAATAAATCCCATTAAGGTCGGCGGTTATTCCCTTGCGTCCTTGAACCCAAGTGCATTTGCCTTGTAATGCAGCCAGCTTTTCAAATCTACCAGGAGATAAAATTGCCCACGGAGAACCACCCCCAGCAGGATTTGCTTCATTAATAGTTGTAGTTATTCGTGAGAGAACTTCCGCTTTTGAAAGATGTTCGGGAATAGATTTTGTAAAAGAAAGGCCATTACTCCAAATA
>NZ_WHLY01000002.1:3672500-3937500 GCF_009296315.1 Salmonirosea aquatica | reverse complement strand
CTTTTCCCTCACGCTCGTACTGCTCATACAGTTTTTCGAATTCCTCGCTATGGGTATCCGAAAGGCCAGGGCACTCATGTGGACAGAACAGCGACCAGGTGTCATTCTCCTCGACGCGCTTCATGAACAGATCAGGAATCCACATGGCATAGAATAGATCGCGCGCGCGTTGCTCTTCTTTGCCATGGTTCTTTTTGAGATCCAGGAAGTCGAAAATGTCGGCATGCCAGGGCTCCATATAAATGGCAAAAGATCCCTTACGCTTTCCACCTCCCTGATCTACGTAGCGGGCCGTGTCGTTGAATACACGAAGCATGGGTACAATGCCGTTGGAGGTACCATTGGTACCTTTAATGTAGCTACCCGTGGCACGGACATCATGAATGCTAAGGCCAATGCCACCCGCCGATTGCGAAATGAGCGCGCACTGCTTCAGGGTATCATAGATACCATTGATGCTATCCTCTTTCATTGTAAGCAGGAAGCAGGACGACATCTGCGGCTTGGGGGTACCTGCGTTAAATAAGGTAGGAGTAGCGTGGGTAAACCATTTTTCTGAGAGCAGATTGTAGGTTTCTACCGCGGCCTGCACGTCTTCCTGATGAATACCGATGGCTACCCGCATCAGCATGTGCTGAGGACGCTCGGCGATTTTTCCGTCTAGTTTCAGCAAGTAAGATTTCTCAAGAGTCTTGTAGCCAAAATAGTCGTAGCCGTAGTCGCGATCATAGATAATGGTCGAGTCGAGCAGAGCGGCATTGCGGCGGATGACATCGTACACCTCTTTGGATATCAGGGAAGCATTTTCACCCGTTTTAGGATCTTCGTAGACATACAGCCGCTTCATGGTGGCCGAAAACGACTTCAGAGTGTTCTTATGCAGATTGGAAATGGCTACCCGGGCCGCCAGAATAGCGTAGTCGGGATGCTTGGTAGTCATAGAGGCAGCCGTTTCGGCGGCCAGATTGTCCAGTTCAGCGGTTGTGACACCGTCGTAGATACCTGATACGACTTTCTTAGCTACCTCAATAGGCTGAATGTAGTTGGGATCGAGGCCGTAGCTCAGTTTTTCGATCCGGGCGGTGATTTTATCGAACTTTACGGACTCTCTCCGGCCGTCGCGCTTGATTACGTACATGGGCATGGGCTGCTTGTTTTATTGTTTAACGTTTTGGTTTTAGTACTGCGGTGGATGGGTAGTCGGGGAGGGTATTTTTGGTCAAAAATTTCCTGAAATAAGGGCTTTAGGCTGACAAAAACAACCTTCTTTTTTGCAGCGCTTTCAGCAGCCTATAAAAAATCTAATCCACTCGAATGTTACTGAATTGTTAAGATTCTTATTTCAAGAGTGTTATCTAAACGTGTCAGTTTTGAACTCTATCAGAATAATACTACAAATTTCTTTTCAGAAATAAACAGCATGTAGAAAACTAATAATCAATTAGTTATAATACCTATCTTATTAAGAATTCCCCATTGAAAAGCAAGTATTTTGTTAAATAATTAGCCAACGGAATGTCCCGGTTATTGCTTCGAAGACCTAGACAGACTTGTAGCCGGCCTAGCCACCGATTGTCTTATTACTACAAAATGCAGACCATTGGAGCCTATATGCAGAAAGCATAACATTGAGGCAGCAGGTCAAGGATAGGTACAAGCGAAATTATGAAAAATAACCATCTGAGTTTGGGAGATTCAGAATTAACTGCGTATTTTTGCAGTCCTTTTTGAAAAGCACGTAAACAACGTATTACTACCATATACCGATGAAAAAAGAGATTCATCCCAATTACAGAGAAGTGGTTTTCTGGGATCTTTCCAGCGACGACAAGTTTATAACCCGCTCTACTATTCAGACCAGTGAGACTATCGAGTGGGAAGATGGCAAGCAATATCCTGTCTATAAAGTGGAAGTTTCCTCCAAGTCACACCCTTTCTATACCGGAAAGAACGTACTGGTCGACACCGCCGGACGCGTGGACAAGTTCCGGAAGCGCTACGGAAGCAAATAATCCGCCCAAGGGTCGAAGGTTTAGCAATCAGGGCGTGCGCACCACATTTTGTGCTGCGATTGCCTTTGAGCAAACAAGGTAAGGCAGTTTCTTTGTCAGCAAAGGGACTGCCTTGTTTTTTGTGTGCTTCAAGAAAATAGCCGAAATTTGGCCGGAACATCAATCAGAGTATGTCTTCTGTCATTTTATTCGACGACCCTTCTGTTCGGGCGCAACTCTTGCCTTTTACCTTTACCCGACCGGTTGCGGAGATTCGTTGCGGAATCATGACCCTGGCCGAGAAATGGGAACAGTGGCTCACGTCTACTCCCTCCTACCTGACCCAAAGGTATCTGCAGCCACGCTACCCCCGGGCAGCTTCCGATGCGTACCTGTACATCGATGGCAGTCTCTGTCCCAATCAGGAACTGGTAGAGGCTTTGCTCGGACTTCCGACTGAGGCAGTACTCCGCAGCGCGAAGGACCGAAAAATACTGGCGGTACATACAACCTCGGCTAACTGGGTACCTGACGCCGATACGGAGTCGCTCACAGAGTATATTTTTGTGAGCGATTATCTTTCCATCCAACAGCTATGGGATATCTACGCCGAGAATGGAGCGCAAATCGTTGCTGATTACGACCGACTTACTGCGAATCGTAGGTCTGCTCCAATCGCAGACTCTTTCACTGTGTGCTACGCGGCCGAAAACATTTTCATAGAAGAAGGCGCTACCGTCCGGGCCGCTATTCTGAATGCCGAGGGCGGGCCCATTTATATCGGCCGGCAGGCCACAGTGAGCGAAGGGGCAACCATTCAGGGACCCTTTGCCATGGGTGAAGGGGCCGTGGTAGCACAGGGCGCTAAAATACGCCCCAATACTACGCTGGGCCCTTATTGTAAGGTAGGCGGAGAGGTAAACAATTCGGTACTATTTGGATATAGTAACAAGGCCCACGATGGGTACCTGGGCAACTCGGTGCTTGGCGAATGGTGTAATCTTGGCGCTAATACGAACAACTCCAACCTGAAGAACGACTACAGCCACGTAAAACTGTACAACTACGCTACTCAGCAACTGGAAGATACGGGCCTGACTTTCTGCGGACTTTTCATGGGTGACTACACCAAAGCAGGCATCAGCACTATGTTCAACACGGGTACGGTGGTGGGCGTCAATGTCAATGTCTTTGGCGCGGGCTTCCAGCCCAAGCATATTCCTTCCTTCACGTGGGGTGGCCAGGCGGATGGGTTTACTCCCTACCGCTTTGAAAAGGCAGTAGCCGTAATTCGAGAGACTATGGGTAGGCGACAGATCAATTTCGACAAGGAACAAGAAAACGTGCTGAGGGCTGTTTTTGAAGAGGGCGCACAGCGAATGGGTACCTAAGCTACAGCTTGATTCCACGCATTGCGGTGTTCCGGCATTCACTTTTTCACTGATTCACAATTGCTTTTTAACGAAATACCCGGCTTAGAAGAAGTAAAAACCACGCTGCGGCGGTCAGTCCGGCAGAGCCATGTAGCCCATGCCCTGCTATTCGACGGCCCGTGCGGAGGTGGCGGGCTGGCATTGGCGCTGGCGTTCGCCACCTATGTTAACTGCGAAAATCGCCAGGAACTGGACGCTTGCGGAGTATGTGCTTCGTGCGTGAAGATGAAAAAGCTCGTGCATCCGGATCTGCACAGTATTTTTCCATTACCGCGCTCACCCAAGGAAGGCGAAGATCTACTGGGCGAACTTACCCCCGTCTGGCGCGAATTTCTCCAAGAGCGATCTTATCGGACGCTACAGGAATGGTTGGTTTTTGTTAAAGCCACACAGAATCAGCAGGGGATTATCCCCATCCGGGAAGCGCGGGCCATCATTGGCAAGTTATCGCTCAAATCCTTTGAAGCCGAATACAAAATCATGATCGTGTGGCAGCCAGAATTATTAAATATACAGGCTGCCAACGCCCTGCTGAAAATTCTGGAAGAACCGCCCCAGAAGACGCTGTTCCTTCTCGTAACGGAGGAGTCCGACCGACTACTCACTACCATTCTTTCCCGCACCCAACGGCTGGCCGTACCTGCCTTTACAGATCAGGACGTCCGGGAATATTTACAGAACCATCACACTTTGGACGAAAGCCGGGCCCGGCGAATTGCCTACCTTTGTGATGGCAACCTGGCGGAAGCGAGCCGTTTGCTAGGAGATGATCAAGACGACCGTACCGAATGGTTTGCCGAATGGATGCGTTTCTGTTTCAGGCAGGATTTGATCGAGTTGGTCAAGCTGGCCGATACATTCGATGCCATGAGCAAGGACCGGCAAAAAGGTACCTTTGATTACGCCCTGCGCGTGTTCCGCGACATGCTGGTGTGGATGCAGGGGGCAGGCGAGCTGCTGAGGATCCCGGAAGATGAGCTTACTTTCGTGCAAAGATTTTCCAAAGCTATTCCGCCCGACTCGCTGGAAAGCATGATCCACGAAATCAATCAAGCCTACTACCATACCGAGCGAAATGTGCGGGCTAAAATGGTATTTCTCGATGTATCCCTCAGTATGGCCCGGCTATTTCAGAAACGCACATGAAAAAAACAGTTCCCCTGGTACCCCCCGAAAAAAAAATCATCGGAGCCACTACCACAGTCAACTTTCCTGAGCTGGACTGGCACGGGGTACCTGCCCGTGTGGACACAGGCGCGGCTACTTCGGCTTTCCACTGCTCACGGGTAAAACTCGTGGAGAAAGAGGGAAAAACGTTTCTCAGCTTCTGCCTGGACATGAAAAAAGAAAGTCCGAAGAAAGACATTCTGGTACGTGATTTTAAGGAAATCACCGTTAAAAATTCCTTCGGAAATTCAGAACGGCGGTATGTGATCAAAACTGTTGTTGAAGTAGCAGGCCGTAAAGTCAGCACCCAACTTTCGCTGGCCGATCGGTACAAGATGAGTTTCCCGGTACTGCTGGGCCGGCGTCTCCTGAAAGGACGGTTTGTCGTGGACGTATCGCTGTAGGTACCCCCAATCAGTCCGTATTTTAATACCACTCTTAAACAATCTACTACCAGTAAATCAACTTTAACATACGAAAGCCAGCGGCTGACCGCCCTTGGCCAAAAACCGATTTTATGAAAATAGCCGTCTTATCCGCCGACCCGACCCTATACTCGACGCAACGGTTGGTGGAAGCCATTGAGCAGCGTGGGCACGAGGCCGTGGTGATCAACCACACCCAGTGCTTCCTGCTGATCGAAGGCGAAGTACCTACCATTCGTTATAAGGGAAAAGCCATCACGGGCATCGACGCCATCATCCCCCGCATTGGCACGTCGGTGACTGCTTTCGGCTGTGCGGTGGTACGGCAGTTTGAACTTATGAAAGTATTCACAACCGTGAAATCCCAGGCCATCGGTCGCTCCCGCGACAAGCTGCGCAGTATGCAGATTCTGGCCAAAGCGGGGGTACATATCCCCAAGACGGTTTTTGCTAAAAATCCATCTCAGGTCAATGAGTTGATCAAAATCGTAAACGGGCCGCCCGTCATCATCAAATTGCTGGAAGGTACCCAGGGGGTAGGTGTCGTATTGGCCGAAACGACCAAAGCCGCCAAATCGACCATCGAAGCATTTTTTGGTCTGAAAGCCAATTTTTTGATTCAGGAATTCGTCGCAGAATCGAAGGGAGCGGATATCCGGGCGTTTGTAGTTGGCAACAAAGTGGTGGCCGCCATGCGTCGGCAGGGAGCCGAAGGCGACTTCCGTTCCAACCTGCACCGGGGCGGCGAAGGGCTGCCCATTACGCTTACGGCCGAAGAAGAACACGCAGCCCTGGCCGCAGCCCGCGCGCTGGGGGTACGGGTAGCGGGGGTTGACATGCTACAGTCCAACCGGGGACCGTTAATTATGGAGGTCAACTCGTCGCCGGGATTGCAGGGGATTGAAGCTACCACTAACATCGACATAGCGTCGCTCATTATCACCTACCTGGAAGAAAAAATCAAGGCCGACGAAGGTGATACGGTGGGCGTTTGATTCGTTGAAACCGGGTCGCCGGTGTGAGGGAGAGTGAAAGTTGATTCATAGTCAGTAAATAAACAGCAGCAAAAAGACATTAGCTGACAGCCTAATAAAAAAATGCACATCAAAATAGGTACCCGAGGGAGCAAACTGGCCTTGTGGCAGGCCTACTACGTAGAAAAATTATTGCAAGCTGGTGGGCTTTCTACCGAGATTATTATCATCGAAACCAAAGGTGATAAGATTCTGGACCGGGCTTTGTCAAAAATCGGCAGCAAGGGCGTTTTTACTGAAGAACTGGAAGAGCAACTGCGCAGCGGCGGCATCGATGTGGCGGTACACAGCGCCAAAGATTTGCAGTCCGATCTGGGTGAAGCCTTTGAAATTCTGGCCTTTACCGAACGCGAGCGGGTCAATGATGTATTGATCAGCCATAACACATCCCTCTCGCTAAGTCAGGAACAACCTTTTGTGATCGGTACCTCTTCGACCCGGCGGATTGCGTTACTCAGGCATTTCTATCCCCATCTGAAAACGGTAGACATGCGCGGAAATCTACAGACCCGTCTGCGCAAGCTGGAAGAGGGTCACTGCGACGCTCTGCTACTCGCCTACGCGGGGGTACATCGCATGGAGTACGATGATAAAATTGCGGAATTTCTCTCACTGGATGAGTTCACTCCGGCAGTAGGACAGGGCAGTGTGGCCATTGAGTGTGCCGTTTCACTGGATCCGGCTAAAAAGGAAATCATCGGCTCGCTGCTCAACCATGTAGAGACGGCCCTATGCCTGCGCACAGAGCGCGCTTTCCTCAACCGGCTGCAGGGAGGATGCAGCGTACCCGTATTTGGCCTCGCTACCCTGGTGGACGGAAAAATCAACATGATGGGCGGCGTAGTAAGCCTAGACGGCAGCGAGATGATCCGCCGATTGGTGCGTGAAGGTACCCCCAGGCATCCCGAACGTGTGGGCGTAGAACTGGCGGAGGAGCTGCTGGCCGCAGGCGCCGACCGGATTTTGGCTGAAATAAAAGCCCAGCAACCGAAGGTACCCTAACCTCAGCCCCTTCTATTTTCTTACCTTCCAAAATCATCCTGTACCCGCACGATGTCTTCTTCATCGGAGGGATTGGATTTATCGGTGTGCTGCCAGATTTCGGCTACTACCCCGAAGCCCTCGGTACCTACCAGACGGTGCCGTTCGCCGCATTGCAAATTTACGATATCGCCAATAGCCAGGGTTTGTACGTCCGTTTGTTCATCGGTGTCCGAAATGACTACTCCTGCCACTCCACCAATCAGCTTCCATATTTCAGCCCGACGGTGGTGGTACTGCCACGACAGACGCTGATTGGGCGCCACTACAAGAATCTTGGGGCTTAGTTTGTCGTACCCGGCAAAATCTTCGAGGGACAAATGCGGAAAAAATTCGGCGATAAACTGCGGAGCCTGACTTTCATCCAGGACAAAAAATCCGCCCCAGGGACGAGCGTGATCAGTACTGACTACGGTGAAGCCTTTTTCGTCCAGAAATTGCTGGACACTGGAAAATACATCGGATCGATCGGTCGAGACAGAGAGCTTCATAAAAAATGGCTTGGAAGGGGGTGGTTACTTGTTTGGGCAAAAATAGCCAACTAAATCATTTATCAGTCGGGTTGCAGGAAAATCATGCATTTAAAAATCAATTTCCTCAGTAAACCTTTCCCGCCGGAGCGCATCCAATGGCCTCAATACGTTCTTATCAATTACCTAACAAACGATCCCATGAAAAAGACAATTGGAATGATGGTACTCATGATGACGCTCTGTACTCTTTCTTTTGCCCAGAAACAACATGACAACTCCGAAAAACGGATGGAAACCCGCATGAAGCACATGAAAAAAGAGCTGAACCTGACCGACGAACAGGCCGCGCGGGTAAGCAAACTGATGCAGGAGCAAAGCAAGAAACAGCGGGCTCTGGCTGAAGAAATGAAGGCCAATCGGAAACAGTCCAAAGCGGAGCTGAAGAGCATCCTGACGCAGGAGCAATACATTCAGTTGCTGGAAAAGCAAGCGCAGCGGAATACAAAAACACGCCATCATCGGGTACGCCGGGCTGTACATGGATAATAAAAGAAGCCGGGGCTTTCAAATGGAAGCCCCGGCTCTTTTTATCAATACCTATTTCCTATTCTGAAACCTACACTTTCAGCGTCCAGCCAAAAATATCTTCTTCCTTGCCCGTACGGATATCCGTCAGGTAGCGGCTTACCCGCGCTACAAATGAATCGTCTTTCACCGCCGGGAGTTCATAATCGATTCCCTCGTAGCCGATTACCGCAAAAGGCGACACGACCACCGCAGTACCCGCGCCAAAGGCTGCTTCCAGGCGGCCTTCTTTCAGTGCCTGAATGACTTCCTTGATATCTACTTTGCGTTCCTCAACGACCATACCCCAGTGACGGGCAATCTCAACGATGCTTTTGCGGGTGATTCCGTTGAGAATCGTGTCGTTCACCGCAGGCGTCACCAGCTTGCCATCCATTACGAACATGACATTCATGGTACCTGATTCTTCTACGAATGTATGCTCTCTGGCATCGGTCCAGATCAACTGATCGTATCCCTGCTGCTGGGCCAGTTTGGTAGGGTACAGCGACGCGGCATAATTGCCCGCGCATTTGGCTGCACCTACTCCTCCTTCCGCCGCGCGGATGTACTGGGTTTCCACTTTAACTTTGGGCGGGTTGGCGTAGTACTTACCTACCGGGCAAGTGAATATGACAAAGTAATACGTATCAGAAGGACGTACCCCCAGGTAGGCATCGGTTGCGAACATATAGGGACGCACATATAAAGAGGTACCCGGCTGTGAAGGTACCCAATCGGCGTCCAGACGCAACAGTTCAGTCAGGCCGCTCATAAAAAGCTCTTCGGGAATGGTAGCCATGCACATCCGCTCAGCAGAATGGTTCATCCGCTTCCAGTTGTCAGTCGGACGGAACAACAGTACCTCACCCTCTTCGTTTTTGTAGGCTTTCATGCCTTCAAAAATCGCTTGTCCGTAGTGTAGGGCCGCCGTGACGGGGCTCAGCGACAAATCGCCGTACGGTACGATGCGGGCATCCTGCCACTCGCCGTCGCGGTACTCGGCAATAAACATGTGGTCGGAGATGTTCCGGCCGAAAACAAGGTTGTTAAAATCAACCTCCTGCAAGCGCGACTTCGTCGTCGGCTGAATGTCAATCTGTAAGGTATCGGCTGTCATGGTCTAGAAAAATTGTATGGGAGCGCAATTTAAATATTATTCATTATTTATTGTAAAATTTTCTTAGTACAACAATTAAATTATATTTACCCGCAGGCCGCTTCCATTAAGACGCGGCAATACTATTGATTTTTTTAAACCTAATTCATAAAAATAGGCCAATCGGGAATGATTTTTATAAAGTAAGGGCTGTACTTCATTCTGCGTACTTTGCAACGCAGAACCAGTAGAATTGGCTTTCTTTGAAATTTAAATAATACCTTAGTTCAGGTTTTTACAGGTAGTAAGTAACTCTAAAATCTCGACTCATTATGCGCTGGCAGGATTTACGAAGAAGTAGCAATGTAGATGACCGCCGCGGCATGTCCGGCGGTGGTAAGGTAGCCCTGGGCGGCATTGGAGCCGTCATCGTAGTAGTCCTTGGCCTTTTGACGGGACAGGACCCGGGAGAAATCCTTTCCAACCTACAAGGTACCCAGTCCGAACAGCAAGCCGGCGAACGTCCGGCGGGTCCGCGTCCTGACGACAAGATGGCCGATTTTGTGACGGCCGTTTTGGGTAGCACGGAAGATGTTTGGGGAAAAATCTATGCCGATAATGGTGCCCAATATCAGAATCCAAGCTTACAGATATTTGACAATGTTTCGCAAAGCGCATGCGGGGGCGCCTCGGCCGCGATGGGGCCCTTCTATTGCCCAGCCGATCAGCAAGTCTACATCGATCTGGAATTCTGCGACCAGTTGCGGGAACGTTTTCATGCGCCGGGCGAATTTGCGGTAGCTTATGTGGTAGCCCACGAGGTAGGTCATCACGTCCAAAATCTGATGGGCATTACCGACCAGGTACAGCAGCAACGCCGGCGGCTGAGCGAAACCGACTATAACAAGCTTTCGGTCCAACTGGAATTGCAGGCCGATTTTCTGGCGGGCGTGTGGGCCAACCGTGCCGATGAAATGCAGAATATTCTGGAACCCGGTGATATTGAAGCTGCCCTCACCGCGGCCAATGCCATCGGTGACGACAAGCTACAGAAACAATCGCAGGGCTACGTGGTACCCGATGCGTTTACGCATGGTACCTCCCAGCAACGGATGTACTGGTTCAAGAAAGGCTACCAGACCGGCGATCTGAATCAGGGACGAATCGAGGATATTCGGTAATTTCAGGCCTGGAATGTCCAAGTCTGCATGAACGAAGAGCACCTACCCTACC
The DNA here is from genome assembly GCF_009296315.1 of Salmonirosea aquatica. Taxonomy (NCBI): domain Bacteria; kingdom Pseudomonadati; phylum Bacteroidota; class Cytophagia; order Cytophagales; family Spirosomataceae; genus Salmonirosea; species Salmonirosea aquatica. Next base: position 3,927,040 of record NZ_WHLY01000002.1, on the reverse strand, counting down.
TGCCTTTCCGAAAATCCAATCCGCTCGACGGCCCGCTCCAAACCGGCCATGAAGCGCTACTGGCGAAGTACCTCGACGCCAAAAATCAGGCAAATTCTGACAATCCTTTTGTCAAGAGAATCGTCGTCGTCGGCAAGCACAGGTACTACGATCTTTTCAACGCGCAGTTGCTGGAAAGTCCGCTCGGCCCTGCCGGAGAACTACGCGGACCGTTCACGCCCATCAATCCGATGAACCTGGTGTGGACTACCCAACGCCCGGACGAGTTGAAATTTTACGCTGCCATCGCTCGTTTTCAGGGGGTTTATGACAAATCCCTGACCGATGCCGAAGGCCTTCGGGCGCTGATTGACAATCCGTTTCATTATGAATTTTACGTCCACGACAGTGGCGTTTCGGACAAAATAACGCCCCGGTCCCTGACGCCGATCCAACTGAGTAAACCTGAACTGGATTTCAAAATACATGTCAGTCTGGGCGAAACGCACTACCACGTACACAGCGAGCTGAAAGTCCAGGGTACCTTTTGCCCGATTTCCCGGCTTGTTATCCGCTTCGATCACTTTCTAATGTTGGATGATCAATGGTACCTGTGCCCGTCGGCGGAGATATTGGAAGCGGTAGAATACTTCAAGAAGCACAATAATTCCATCATTCTTACCCAAGACGACTTCCTTCAATTTCAGCAGGAAGTTTTGGCGGGGATGGAAACACACGTGACCGTAAAGCACACCTACCTCAAACCCGCCACCAAAGCGCAGCGGCGAAAAGCAGGCTTTGAGGTACCCCCGGAAAAACTGGTGTACCTGTCAGACCTGGGCAATTACGTGCTGATCAATCCGGTAATGAAATACGGCGAAGCAGAAATTCCTGTGCTGAGCAAGCGGCAAATCTATGCACTGGATAAGGCCGGCAATCCCTTCGGCATCGACCGCGACGCCCGGGCTGAGGATGAATTCGTGTCGTTGATTGTCCGACAGCATCCTGATTTCCCGGAACAGCTGGAGAATCCATTATTATACTTTTACCTGCACAAAAGCCGCTTTCTGGATGAGGAGTGGTTTCTGGATGTATTTGAGGAATGGGCTTTTCATGACATTACTGTCCTCGGCTTCAACGACCTGAAAGGAAATAAACTCAACGCTCACAAAGCTAAGGTCAATATTCAGGTCATTAGCGGCCTCAACTGGTTCAATGCGCTGATTGATGTGAAGTTTGGCAAGAAAAAAGCCTCGCTCAAACAACTACACAGGTCGGTCAAGAATAAGAATAAATTTGTGCAATTGGACGATGGTACCCTGGGCATAATCCCGGAAGAATGGCTGCACAAACTGGCCGACTACTTCAGTACCGGCGAGGTGGTGGACGAAGTAATCCAGATTTCCAAGATCAACTACCGCACTATTTCAGAATTGTACGATGCCTCCATGCTGGACGAAGCGGTACGGACAGAGGTACACCTGTATCAATCCTGCCTATCTGATTTTGAATCCATTACGCCCGCGCCTATTCCCGACGGACTACGGGCTACCCTGCGCCCTTACCAGCGGCAGGGGCTAAACTGGCTCAATTTCCTGAATGATTTCGGTTTTGGTGGTTGCCTCGCCGACGATATGGGCCTGGGCAAAACCGTACAGATTCTCGCCTTCATCCTGCTCCAACGCGAAAAAGTCGAGAAGAATACTAACCTGCTGGTGGTACCTACCTCGCTGATTCACAACTGGCAGGCTGAAATCGAAAAATTTGCGCCCAGTATTCGGGTACACGTGCTGCACGGGCCGAACCGCGCCCGCACGGCGGCCCGTTTTGACGACCACGAACTGATCATCACGACCTATGGTACCCTGCTGTCGGATATTATCTTTCTGAAAAAGTACCGGTTCAATTATATTTTCCTGGACGAGTCGCAGAATATCAAGAATATTTCCTCGCAGCGCTACAAGGCCGCCCGGCTGTTACAGGCCCGCAACCGGATCGCGATTTCAGGTACCCCCATCGAGAACAATACCTTCGATGTCTACGCGCAGCTGTCGTTTGCCTGTCCAGGTTTGCTGGGTACCCGCGCCTATTTCCGGCATACCTACGCCATTCCCATCGATCGTTTCAAGGAAAAGCGGACGGCGGAACGTCTACAAACGGTCATCAGTCCTTTTGTGCTGCGGCGTACCAAAAAAGAGGTAGCCCATGAGCTGCCTGAAAAAACCGAGGTGATTCTGTACTGCGAAATGGGCACCGAGCAGCGCAAGCTGTACGACTCCTATGAGCGGGAATTTCGTGACTATATTTCTTCGAATATGGAGGAGGAAATTCAGAAAAATGGCATGCACGTACTGCGGGGCATCACCAAACTCCGGCAAATCTGTAATTCGCCGCTGTTGATCGAAGATGAAAAGCTGTACGGCGACACCTCCATCAAAATAGATATGCTCATGGAGAAGCTGCGCGCCATTACGCCTAACCATAAGGTACTGGTGTTTTCGCAGTTTGTGTCCATGCTCGACCTCATCAAAAAGGAGCTTCACCGAGAGCATATCGCCTACGCCTACCTGACGGGAGGTACCCGCAACCGCCCCGAAGTAATCCGGCAGTTTCAGGAAGAGGAAGGTACTCGCGTCTTTTTGATCAGCCTAAAAGCGGGCGGCACCGGCCTCAACCTCACCGCCGCCGACTACGTGTTTTTAGTAGATCCCTGGTGGAACCCAGCCGTCGAAAACCAGGCCATCGACCGCAGCTACCGAATCGGTCAGCAAAAAAACGTCATCGCCGTGCGGCTGATTTGTCCCGATACGGTCGAGGAAAAAATTATGGTGATGCAGCAGAATAAGGCCAAGTTGGCCGGTGATTTGATTACGGAAGGGGATGGCTTTTTCCGGTCGTTGGGGAAGGAAGGGTTGTTGGGGCTGGTTGGAGGATAGTTGGGTGCCTTGTCAAGTCAAAGACTTTAAATATGGCAAACCACCAGTTTACTATTATTGATGGATGAATTAACTTATAAAGTACCGACCAGCGGGTTAATACCTCCGTAGAAATAATATTGTTTGTATATATGAATCCAGTAGGGGTAACAGCTAAACCAAACAACGAGTCATCTTTACGGCTTTATTCATCTACCAATAACTTCTGATTCTGCAAGTAGGCAATTATGCAAACGTCGACCCTTTTTCTACCAAATATTTTCCCACATTGAAAGTAATCCCTTCCAGAATTTCAACCTCTTTGTGCCAATCTTTTACTTGCCAGTCAGCTTGCGGGGTAGCCACGGTCACTTTTTTGGTTTTGGTCGTGATCCAAATTACCTTTTCGACCCCAAAATCGAGTAGTTTTTGGGTTTTGGTGAAAAGGTAGGTATCAGCCTCCATATCAAGTGGGTCGGCAGCGATGTCAACTTCGATCACTACCTTGGGCGGTACAGTCACATACTGCTCATTGATCGCGGAAATAGGTAGTGTTTCGTTGGTAAAAATGAGAATATCGCCCGCTAAATTATTCCGCTTGTCAAGGTGTAAACCCGATTCACTGGATAAGATGGTAAACTTTCCTTCATCCAATCGCGTGAAAAGTAGTCTTTGCAGGTAGGCGATGATTAAAGATTGTATACCGCTCGACCCCATGATTTCAGCAAAAGTTTTGGTACCTGACATAACTTCCCGGTAGTCCTTGTAGTGGATAGGCTGACCGTCGAGGTGTTCGTAGATCAGATAGGAGGGTACCTCCGCACGCGGTTTTGTGGTTCCAGTTTTGGATCGGGTCGCTAACATATCGCAATGTTTTCGGGTAAGACCAAATATAACATCTCTCCTGAATATTTCCGAGTGAAATACTTATCGTTTTAATGGCGACCACCCGGATTTGAAATCGAGTTCAGAATAAAAGGAAAAGCCCGGCTGCGCGCAGCCGGGCTTTCACAAGTAAAAGGTACCTCTACTTTCCCCATCAAATAGAAGCTTTATTAGCCACAATTTTCAGATCCAGCAGAAATGTATCTTCGATGATTTTGTCAGCGGCGGTGCCGATGATCGCGGCCCGGTACTTGATGTCATAATCCAGACGATTGACCATAAAATTGGCGGTTGCCTGAACGGCATCACCTGAAATAGTTACCACTGACGGAAAAGTCTGGGGCTTGGTGGTACCTTTGATCGTCAGATCGCCACCGATGGTATAGTTAGGCTCTCCAGCTTTGGCACCCTTAATGGGTTTGGCACTGGTGATTTTAAAAGTGGAGGTAGGGAATTTCTCCACCGAGAAAAAGTCTTCGGACCGCAAGTGATTAACCAACCGCTCATTGAAAGGATTGGATTCTCCCTTGTCTACATCCCGCAGCGATTTCATGTCGGCCACGAAGGTACCCCCCGTAAGTTTGCTTCCATCCACATTGAGCTGGCCATTGGCCATCTTGACAATCCCGATATGCTCACCGCCCACTTTCTTTGATTTCCAGCGTATCGAACTCTGGCTGGCATCCACCGCAAAGGTTGTGGCTTTGGTCACACCCGGGGCAAGGGTGAATTGTGCCTGGCTTTCGGCCTGGTCGGGAGCAGCATAAAATCCGCCGGTCAGGAGAAGGGCCGCCATCGCAGCGCCGATTAAAGTGTTGTTGTGCATTCGGGTACGGTTTGATTGATTGGAATTGAAAATTATTTTCTGAGTTATGTTGTGGCGGTGTTGCTGCCAACGACGGACAATGCTACAACAGGAAAATTCGATCCGCAAACCAAATCGACAATCGGCAAACATTATTCGACCGATTACTGATCCGGGTAGATAAGCAAGAAGTCAGATTGAAGGCCGTGCTGTACGGAAGGTGTAGGAATTTTCGCTAGTCAGAATGACAATCGTCTAGCCGCAAGGCCTTTTCTGCTTTGTAATTAAAAGAGCTGTCCGCTTATTTGTCCTTATTCCGTTCACTCAGCCAATGGAAGTACAATCACAAAGGTAGTACCTACCCCCTCGGTACTTTTCACTTCGATCGTCCCGCCGTGGCCTTTGGTGATAATATCATAACTCAGGGAAAGCCCCAGGCCGGTACCTTCACCCGGAGGCTTGGTCGTGAAAAATGGCTGGAAGATTTTAGCCCTCACTTCTTCGGCCATACCTGTACCGTTGTCCCGAATGCGGATAGATGCGCTTTCGCCCGTGCCACGACTACTGCTCACCCACAACGCAGGTGTGTAATCAGGATCAGACATTTGCTGCCGCTGCGCTAGTGAATAGAGGGCATTGCTGTACAGGTTCAACAGTACCCTGCCTATTTCGGAGCTCACCATGTTGATCTTGCCCAGCTCAGGATCGAATTCCGTATGGAGTTCGCATTGAAAATCGCTGTTTTTAGCCCGGATGCTCTGATAAGCCAGTCGCAGAAACTCGTCGGCCAGGGCATTCAGGTTGGTAAGCGTTTTATCGCCAGGAACCGTGCGGGCATGATCGAGCATGCCTTTTACAATGGCATCGGCCCGGCGTCCGTGGTGGTTGATTTTCTGCTCATTTTCGGTCAGGTCGTTGATGATCGCCCGGGCTTCCGACAGGTTTTCTTTTTCCAGTTCTTCAGTGAGTTCCCCGAATAATTCCAGGTTCACTTCCGAATAGTTGTTGACGAAGTTCAGCGGATTCTGAATTTCGTGGGCAATGCCTGCCGTAAGCTCACCCAGGCTGGCCAATTTTTCATTTTGCACGAGCTGTGCCTGAGTATTTTTGAGATGGTCGAGTGATTGCTGGAGTTGCACGGATTTGTGTTCAATCGCTTTGGTACGTTCGGCTACTTCCCGTTCCAGGGTTTCATTTTGGACCAGTAAAATGCGCTCGTTTTCTCGGGTTTTCTCCAGTAGCATTTGCTGGGCATCGGTCTTGGCTTTTTCGATATCCTGTCGTTCCCATTCAAACCGCCTGGATAACAGGTAGGCCAGGAAAAGTACTTCCAGGAAAATACCGATCGATACATGCGTTAGTTCGAAAAGGTAGGTGGGGCTACCTACCTGGATGTAGAACGCCTCGACAAAAATCAACAGCACAAAAAAGGTATACGAGAAAGCGTAATAATAGCCCGATCGGTTGCCCTTCCGGCCCGTTTGAATTCCCAGATATAATATGAAACCCAAATTAAAAAGCGAATGGATCGAATTTAAGGGTACTTCTACCATCAGGGGCAGGTACATGGACCATACGATGTACGAAACACAATAAGCCAATATTACTAGCGAAAATCGATACAGTCTGGGGGTGTATTTTTTAACTTCCAGAAACCGAATACCAAACCAGAAGGTAACAGCCGTACTGATGTTCGGAACCAACAGGAACCAATACAGCAGATCTATTTCGGGATAGAGGTAGAGAATGAACCCCTCCATGACACAGGCCACATCGAGGATGTAGAAAACAACGACGAAGACATAATGGAGGTAAATAGACCGACGCAGGGATAGGAAAAGGAACAGGTTGTTGATAATCACAAACAACAACACCCCAAAGTACATCCCGTACACGATAATCTGCTTATTGGATTTTACTTCAAAAGCCTGTTCCTTCCAGATGGACAAGGGCACGGGCTGGGAATAGGACACATACCGGAGGTAAACCGGCGTGGGGTAGGTAGGTAAGGTAAAAATCTGATAAAAATGCTTTACCCTTTTTTTATACAAATTGACCTGGTACCCTGATTTTTGAACATGCCATTTCCCTGACGGCTCCCGATAATACAGGTCGGCGACGGGCAGGTAGGGTTGGGCTACTTCCAGCAATAGGGTCTCCTGGGTTCGATTATCCACGTTGAACCGAACCCAGTGCACCGATTCGCTAAACCCAAAATTTAGAATGTCTTTGGTCGACCGGGTAAAGCGGGAAGCCAGCGAGTCTGAACTGACCTGGTCGATAGTCAGGACACCTTCTGGGTCTTCGTAATAAGATACCTGACGACCAATTCCGACAGACTCTTTGGTGCCGTCCCATACAATGGGCTGAGATTTTACCACAGAAAATCCAAGCACCAACGCCCACAGGATTATCCATTTTCTCATAATCAGTTGGTGTAGATTTCTAATGGCTCCGCTCGTACTTCCGAGTACTCATCGTGGGCAAATTGGGTGGGAATATTAAGTAAAAAGGCGCACAAAATCCACCAAACGGCGCAATAGGCCCCAAAGGGCAGATAGCCCAAGTACCCAACTAACGGCATTTCAAAGACGTGAAATTTAGTAATATAGGGAATGCTGTATACCCAGTGGGCGGGGGTGTACGCAGTGATGTTGGCCGGATCCAGGGGGTCGTGAATAGCGTTGAAGTAATTCCAGCATTCGAGCAAAAACCCGTAGATGACGTAGCAAAGCGAGTATTTCAGGAAAGGCGACCAGTTGCCGTCTTTTATGGGGGTGAGGGGCGTCCAGATGCCCAGGTTTTCGAGTACTACCGTGAAAACAATCAGGGGGGAAATCCAGAGAACGCCAAACATCACCTCGGGAAAAAAACTAATGGAGAACAGGCCCGTCAGCGCCACAATCAGGATGATGTTGCGGGTTCGTCGGGAGGTAGCTATTTTCGGCCCCTGGTCGTAGCGATGCCTGAAGGCGGGAAAGGTATTCATCAGGTTGTAAATCTCGAATACGGCGGGCATCAACCCAGAGGCGCCGATGATCGCATAAACCCCGAATTCGTCCTCAGGAACGATGTCGGCCTTGGGATAAAACCAGTTGTCGTCCACAAAAAAGTTGAGGTACTCGAACAGCAGCCAGCCTACGGTAGCCGCCGCTCCTATGCCAATTACTTCGTGTGGTGACTTGCTCAACAGGGAGTTTCGATTAGCTCGGATGTAGACCCAGCCATCCAGCATGAGAGTAAATCCCCAGAAGAGCGGGATGTAGGCCCAATTCAACAGCCATTTTGGCTCTTGAAACTTTCCGCAGGTCATAAATAACGTCAATCCCCAGACAACCAGCCCCACCCAAAACCAAATCGGGAGGGGTATTTTGGCGGAGGGTTGGGTGGGCGTAAATTTTACTTTTTTAAAACCATAGACCCGAGGGAACGCATACAGCACGACCACCGCTAGGAAAAAGGCGGCAGCCATAGAAAATGCCAGTACACTAAACCCGGCCTTGTCAGGGGCAGACAGGGCCGGAAAGTTGAAATAGTCTTTGGAAAAATTGCCCTCGTATTTTATCCAGGCACCTATGTAGGGCAAAAACAGCACCCCCAACACCGAGAGGAGTACGTAGTAAATTTGTTTTAGAGGTTTCATAGTTCAGGCAAGTCGAGGGTGAGATTCTTGTTTGATAAGGCCTTTCAGAGCATTCAGGTAAATCCGCAATAGCAAATCAAGTTTTAAAACCTCTGGAAATCCATTGAAAAAGATGCGGATCATCAGTAGTATACTTTTCAGGTTTTCTACCGTGAGGCTGAATACCTGAAAACACACATCGTTTCTAAGTTGCTTGTAGTAATAGGCAAGCCACTGCGCTTCATTGGCAAATTTGTCGCCATCCCAGCCCTTAAGGCCTACCGCCTGGCAGTAGATCGAAAAACGGTTTTGCCTGAATGTGCTACCTTTTTGGTCCGACATGTAATAATCTTTTAGAATTTCCGTCACGCGCTGACCATTGGCCGAGGATATGGCGTAATGCCGGGCAATCACGTAGGTATCTATATTCCCCAGCATATCGGAGCCAGGGGTTTCAAGGTCGATAGACTGTTGCTCTGCATGGCTACCGATGGGCTTGGAGTCATTTTTCAGATATTTGAACAGAAAGTCTCCGGACGAACTACCGATGTCACCCAGCCAGGTAGCTACATCGATGTTGGCATCCACATGAGGAACCAATCCATTCAGAAAGGACAGGAAAGAAGGTAACGGGCTAACGACCTGAGGAAAATTGGCGGCATCCAACCCCGCCAGGATATGGGCTACATCACAATAAAACCCATCGGGTAGCACTACCTCCTGATGGTCATTTTTGTAGATATCCGGCACCTTCCCCACCCGACTACTGCCGTACACGCGATCGTCCGCCCGGTAGGTGATGACCCTATGCCTGGGCTGATATTCGTTGTCCTTGTACCTTGGGATAGGCTTTGCATGCTTTATTGGTACATTGACATCGGCCGGATCGTCCACTACGGTTACCTGATAGCGGGTCTCGATGTGCGCGCGGGCGCGTACCAACTGGGTGTTCCAACCCCATTGGTCATAGAATATTTTTCGCAAGCGGGTGATCATCAGCACAGTGTTGTGCTGCTCTCCGGGATAGTAGTCTTCTTCTTCCTTGAGTAAATCCAGAAATTGGGTGAGCGTTAGTACATCTTGTGGGGCATGATTTGGTTCGGGAGACGTGACCAGGATTGGTTGGTACAATTTGTCCATTCGAGAGAGGTTTATAATTCAGTTGGGTTTACTCTGTTTTTCCTGATGGCAATTGGCCTTGACTCTCCCTCTGCCTGGCAATGTCCGTCACGTCAAATACCTGGATTTCAGGCAAATCAGCAGCAACTTTCATACAAACAAAGCTGCTGCTGCATTGGTATTCCTTGTATACGTTTCCAGAATGTTGGATGAATTACTTTACTTCCACCTTAGGCGGGACAGGTACCTACCCAGCTTGGGAGTGAAGATTGGAAAGAGACAGGAAATATAATTTCCTGTCAAAAGGTAGCCAAAAAGCAGGATACCTCCAACAAATGAACAATACAATCCAATACTGCTAAAAAATTGAATAAGAAGGATTTCTTAAAAACAGCCCAAAAAAGCGGCTGTATACGGGTTACTTAAAAACATACTCAGAATCAACCCCTTAGCGGCTTCATGCGTGCGGGATGACCGGGTTTGCAGTTTAAGGTACCTCACACCCTTCCTTCTCGATGGTATATGATAAGGCAGCGATGCGCCAACCCTCGTTAGTTTTGAGCAGTGTAAACACATCCACGCCGCAGTGCGAGAAGGTACCATTGACCCACAGATTGTAGGGAGCCCACACCTGGGCCATATTACCCTGTACCCGCACGTCCACGCCGTGGTCTTTCATCTCTTCTTTCACCACGGTACCGGGCCGAAAGGTAGCGGCAAAAGGTGATCGACTGGCGGTAACGGTCTGCCCGTCTTTTTCACGTACTGTATAGATCATGGCATGGGGTAAAAACAGACTACGAAAAGCCGCCGTATCTCCTTTTCCAATGGCATCCAGCAGATCTTGCGCTACCTGCAGCACTTCATTTTTGGAATCCTGCGCGTGAGCAGGCGAGGCTAAGGTACCTAAGCCGATGGCCAGGGGGATGATCCAACGTATTGCTTTTTTCATGTCATAATCGGTTTCCTGTCGTCTCTCATCTTACCACCAAATCCAATATATCAGACAAAACAACGCCACAACGCCCGCTGCGCCGTAGCGGAATGAGGGCGTAACCGAAAACCATTCGCGCTTGGATATAAAGGCTTTGGGACTGTCTTTACCGCCCGACTGCGCCAAACTGATGGCAATGTGCACCAGCGAACAAATCCAGAACACCACACCCATGCGGTTCAGGAAAGGAAAAGCCGGAAACTGATATTCGATGAAAGCTGACAAAGCTACGCTGAGAATGGCTGCCGTGAGAGCACCGTTGGCGGTGGCTTTTTTCCAGAAGAAACCCAGTAGGAAAATACTCAGGATACCTGGCGAGATATAGCCTGTGTACACCTGAATGTACTCGAATGCCTGCCCAAAGTTGCGCAGCAAAGGGCTCACCACCAGAGCAATTACAAAAGATACCACGATGGCGACGCGGCCGGTCCAGACGGTTTGTTTTTCGGACATACCGGGTTGGAAAAACTTCTTGTGGATGTCGAGCATATAAATCGTGGAAATACTGTTGGCTTTTCCGGCCAGGCTCGCCACGATGGCGGCAGTAAGCGCGGCGAAGGCCAGGCCTTTCAGGCCGGTAGGTAATAGGTTCAGAAGTACCGGGTAGGCATTGTCGGGTTTGACGATATTATTGTCGGTAATGCCGCCAATGATGGCGGGATCAGCATTCTCCTGGAATAACACGTAGGCAGCCAGACCGGGCAGTACCACGATCAGAGGCATGAACATTTTGAGCACCGAGGCGAACAGCAACCCGCTGCGGGCGGTTTTAAGATCGGCACCCAAAGCGCGCTGCGTGATGTACTGGTTGCAGCCGAAGTAGTTGAGGTTATTGACAAACTGTCCGCCGATGATGAACATCATCACGCCCGGCAATTGATTGTAAGCGTCGATGAAGCCGCCGCGCCCATCGTGGACACTGTACTCACCGGGCTTGAAAATCATGTGGAGATGGCTATCAGCTTTCTGAGCAATCATGCTTAATCCTTCAAAAACGCCCGCTCCCGTCCCGACCCGTTCTGAAAGTAAGCCGAGCGCGAGGTAAGTGGTAGCCAACCCTCCGAAAATAAGGCACACGACCTGAATGACATCCGTATAGCCGATCACTTTCATGCCCCCCAGCGTGATGACGATGGCGAACATCACCAAAAAGGTAGCGCAGGGCATGAAGCCAAATCCTGTCATCTTTTCCAGGCTCAACGCTCCCAGATAGATGATGGACGTCATATTGACGAAGATGTATAGGAACAGCCAGAATACCGCCATGATCGTGGCCAGCCGCGTGTCGTAGCGTTGCGACAAGAATTGCGGCATGGTAAAAATATTGTTCTTGAGGTACATGGGCAGAAAGTACACCGCCACGATCAGTAACGAAACCGCCCCAAGCAACTCATAGACCGAAATGGCGATTCCCAACTGAAAAGCCTGCCCACTCATACCGATGAACTGCTCAGCCGAAATATTGGAAGCGATGATGGACGCCCCGATGGCCCACCAGGTCAGCGAACCTTCGGCCAGGAAAAAATCTTTAGCGCTGTCGCCGTTCTGTTTGCCCTTGTGGGTGTACACCCAGTAGCCATAGGATGCCACAATGATGAAATAAACCAGAAAAATACCGTAATCGAGGGTCTGTAAACCGAGCGTCATAGAAGGTGGGTTGGTTAGGCTTTACGTATAAAGCAGCAGAGGTACCCTGGCTAATGCTTTCCCGGAAAAATAGGTACCTACTTTTCTGCTATACACCTCTGAAAAAAACAAAGGCCGACGCTTCCGCGCCGGCCTTTTCAACTTCACTTTCCTCAACCCAGTATTTACTCAGGCATTGCCACCGTATCGATTACGTGGATCACGCCATTGCTCTGGTACACATCCTTGATGGTCACAGTAGAGGTACCCCCCTTTTCGTCCATCAACATCAGTTTCTTTCCTTTCATCATGGCGGTCAGCGTGCCACCTTCTACCGTCGTGAAGGTAGCCTTACCGTTGCCTTCTTTGATGGCCGCCGCAATAGCGTTTGAATCCATCATACCCGATACCACGTGGTAGGTAAGGATTTTGGTAAGGGTGGCTTTGTTTTCGGGTTTCACCAGGGTTTCAACCGTACCGGCAGGCAGTTTTTCAAAGGCGGCATTGGTGGGCGCAAAGACCGTGAACGGTCCTTTGCCCTGCAGTGTTTCCACCAGTCCGGCGGCTTTCACCGCCGCTACCAGCGTGGTGTGATCCTTGGAATTAACGGCATTTTCAATGATGTTCTTGTTGGGATACATGGCGGCTCCACCTACATTTACCGTTTTCATGTTGCCCTGGGCGAAAGAAACGTTGGCGACAAAGATCGCGGCAATAACAAATGCTAATTTTTTCATAGTCAATTTCAGATTAATAATAGATTTGGTTTTTAGTATTGGTAAGTATGGTTCCACTTACGCCATCTTCTCTGGCCCGGATTGTATCTTAAATGAATATATTATTTACAAATAATTAAATGATTGACTATAAGATATTTACAACAAAAATATCTTATAAATAAAATACAGTAACCAAAAAAGCGGGGTACCCTACAGGGTACCCCACCAATTGGAATGAAAAAATGAGGCTGGGAACTGCCTATAGATTCATGCCCCCTGACACCTCTATACGCTGGGCGTTGATCCACCGGGCGTCGTCGGAACACAAGAAGGCAACTACGCCGCCGATGTCTTCAGGTACCCCCACCCGGCCCAGCGCAGTGACTGAGGCGATCTGGGCATTCAGCTGGGCGTTGTCGCGCACCCTACCGCCGCCAAAATCCGTTTCGATCGCCCCCGGGGCTACGATATTGGACCGAATGCCTCTTTCGCCCAGTTCCTTAGCCTGGTAGCGGGTCAGTGTTTCCATCGCACTTTTCATGGCACCATAGGCCGAAGAGCCGGGATTGGAGAAACGGGCCAAACCCGAAGATATGTTGATGATTCCTCCCCCATCGGCCAGCGTGGGCAACAGCTTTTGCGTCAGGAAAAACGGTCCCTTGAAATGAATATTCATGAGCATGTCAAACTGCTCTTCGGTCGTCGCCGCATAAGGAACATACAGCCCGACCCCGGCGTTGTTGACCAGAAAATCGATTTTACTGGCCCCGAATACCGTTTGGAGGGCTTGACCGACCTGCTCTATAAAAACCTCAAAACTACCTATATCCCCCACATCCAAAGGCAGGGCGGCGGCTTTTTGCCCGGTCGCTTCTATTTCCTGTACTACGGCTTCGGCTTCGTCTTTTTTACTGTGGTAGGTCAGCAGCACATCATGCCCTTTCTGAGCGATTCGCAAGGCCATGTCTTTTCCCAGCCCCCGGCTTCCGCCCGTGACCAATACTAGTTTGCTTTTTGTCATTACTACACGTGTTTAGTTTGTCAATGACACAAAGGTAGGTCGGTTGCCAGGGGTAGATATGGTGAGTAGCGCAGTTTAAATGGTGAGTAGTTCAGTTTTCGGCGTACTGTTTCATCAAATATTCCTCCCGGTATTGGCTGGGGGTTTGCCCGGCAAACCGCTTGAAAAACTTGGTAAAGTTGGACGGATCGTAGGTTAGCAGCGCGGCGATAGCCGCAATCGTCATCTCGTTTTGTTCCAGGAGCGCCTTGGCCACGTCGAGGATTTTTCTTTCAAAGAAATAGCAGGGCGATTTTCCGGTAGTCAGCTTGATGGTATTGCTCAAATGCCGGGGATGGATGTTCATGATGTCTGCCACATCCCGAATTTCAAACATGCGGTCGGTTCGGTTTTCGACGATGTCCAGTAAATGTTTGTCTATTTCTTTCAGAAAATCCGCCGTGATTTCGTGTTGCCGGGCGGCTATTTTTTTAGGTAAATTCATCGCGATCTTGGGTTAAAACCAACCATTGTGGTTAGGCGCGTCCAATCAGGACCTAACTATCCTAACACGAAAATCGGCAAACGGTTTCCCTAGGTACCCTGCTCGCTCTGGGGCTACTTTTTCTTTTTTTTCTGTCCGAACAATACCACAAAATCCACGTAAGGAATGGCGATGAAACCAACACCCGAAGCCGTAGGGACCAGCAGCGCCAGATCGACCGACATTTTCTCTCCGAAAAAGCGAAGACCACCCGATAGAACGGCACCCGTGTCACTGTTCTGGCTGGGAATGACAATCCAGTTTTCGGTTACGAAGCCCAGCTTGCGCCCTACCCGCGTCATGTAGCTCAGGTTGATCACCGGGCTAGACCCTATGTCGCTGTCCGAAAAGCCCCAGCCCAATCCTACGGAGCCATTTCGTTCGGCGTCGCCGAAGGTAAGGGTACCGTACCCAATCCCGGCCAGATCGGTTCCAAACCCATTTTTGCGGCTCACACCCGTTTGAGGGTCATATTCATAGCGCCGGTTAAAGACACCGATAGCGATCACGCCGAGACTGAATGTAACGTTGGATTGGGAGGGAAAACTGATTTTGGGCGTCAGGAAAACGACCTGCCAGTCGCGGAAAGTGGGATTCAGTACAAAGCCGCCGCCCATCGTGAAGTGGTCGGTTACCCCTACCGATACAGAATTGACAAAAACATAGGCGTTCTGATAATAACCCTCCCTTCGGCTCAATGGCAGTGCCGACGGAGCAAAGAAGTAGCGGGTACTGTGGGGATTGGGAAACCAGTATTGACCATTCCGGTAAAATCCATCCATGTTCTTTTCAACACGTTCGATCTTATCCGTTGTTACGGTCATTTCGCCCAAATTATCCGTCCTGATCCGTACACCTACCGGCGATTCCGAAAGCAGCAGTCCTCGCAGCTGCGTACCATCTTTCAGAAAAATGGTAGCATTGACCGGCTTAAAGGCGGTGGAATCGGCGTCCTGAGCCTGAGCAGAATAAGAAATTGTCCCGAAGAGAAGCAGGAAGAGAAAGAGTTGTGTTTTCATAGCGTGGTTTTGTTTGATAATAAATATAGGAGCAAAATAAGAAGAATGACACTATTTCAAACAATCAGGCTAAAAGCACGCACCCTTTGTACAATTCCCGGCCATTGTTTGTCATACAAACCAAGTGTACATTTGCTCATCACTTCAAATCCTGGCAAAAAGATGGATTATAAACTACTCGGCATGACCTTATTGACCGCCACACTGCTCCATCCCGACGGATCGGCGCAGACTATGACGTACCCCACCACCAAAAAAATAGACCACGTCGATACCTACCACGGTACCCAGGTACCTGACCCGTACCGCTGGCTCGAAGATGACCGCTCGGACGAAACGGCCGCCTGGGTGAAAGCCGAGAATGAAGTGACATTCGGTTATCTGAACAAAATTCCCTTCAAGCAAAAGATCTTCGACGATCTGGAAAAAGCCTACAACTACCCCAAGTACTCGGCGCCCCGCAAGAAAGGCGAGTACTTTTATTTCTATAAAAACGACGGGTTGCAAAATCAGTCGGTACTTTATAGACAAAAAGGGCTGCAAGGTACCCCCGAAGTGGTGCTCGATCCCAACAAACTCTCGGCCGACGGTACTACGCGATTGACGGTTTTCAGCTTGTCCAAAGACGGGAACTACGCGGTGTGTGGTTTTTCGCAGGGTGGCTCCGACTGGCAGGAGTACCAGGTAATGGATATGAAAACCCTGAAAATGATGCCCGATAAGCTGGAATGGGTGAAAGTCTCGGGCGCGGCCTGGCAGGGCGACGGCTTTTATTACAGTCGCTACCCCAAGCCCGAAGGCAGTGCGCTGGCCGCCAAAAATGAAAACCATCAGGTTTTTTACCATCAGGTAGGTACCCCTCAGAGCGACGACAAGCTGATCTACGAAGACCCCGCCAATCCGCAGCGGTTTCATACCGTCAGCACCACTGAAGACGAGCAATACGCCGCCCTCTACCTCAGCGACCGGGGCAAAGGCCTGGATGGCAACGGCCTATGGGTGATGAAAAAGGGGGAGGGTACCTTCACGCCCATTAAGGAAGAAATCACGGATTTTTCCTACGGGATTGTCGAAAACGTGGACGGCGGTTTCCTGATCGAAACCAACGAAAACGCGCCCAACGGCAAAGTGATGAAGTACCTTTCCCAACCCAAAACCTGGCAACCCTTCCTATCCGAAAAGCCTGAGCCGCTGCTCAATGCAGGTACCTCCGGCGGCAAACTCTTTGCGCTCTACTCCAAGGACGTGACCACGCGAGCGTATGTGTATGACATGAACGGTAAGCTGGAAAACGAAGTGAAGCTACCGGGCTTGGGTTCGGCGGGTGGCTTTGGGGGTGAGAAGGACGACCCATTTGTGTTTTATACCTACACCTCGTTCAATTATCCGCCCACGATCTTCCGTTACGACATCGCTACGAAGAAAAGTACCGTCTTCCGCGAGCCGGAGGTGAGCTTCAAACCCACTGATTACGAAACGAAGCAGGTATTCTACCCCAGTAAGGACGGCACCAAAATTCCGGCTTTTATCGTCTACAAAAAAGGCCTGAAACGGGATGGTACCAACCCGACGATTCTGTACGGCTACGGTGGGTTCAACATCAGCCTCGATCCGTCGTTCAGCGCGACGCGCATTCCATTTCTGGATCAGGGCGGGATTTTCGTGCAGGCCAATCTGCGCGGTGGCAGCGAGTACGGGGAGGCATGGCACGAACAGGGTATGAAGCTAAACAAGCAGAATGTGTTCGACGATTTTATTGCGGCGGCGGAGTACCTTATTAAAGAAAAGTACACCTCGCCCGAGTACCTGGCCGTGCAGGGTGGTTCTAACGGCGGGCTGCTGGTGGGCGCGGTCATCAACCAGCGGCCCGAGCTATTCAAGGTAGCCCTGCCCGCTGTAGGCGTGATGGACATGCTGCGTTTCCACAAATTTACCATCGGCTGGAACTGGATCGCTGATTACGGCAGCAGCGACAACGCCGACGAGTTTGCGTACCAGTATAAGTACTCGCCGCTCCACAATATTAAAGAAGGCGGCAAGTACCCCGCCACGCTCATCACTACCGCCGACCACGACGATCGCGTGGTACCCGCGCATTCGTTCAAATACGCCGCTACCTTACAGGAAAAAGCGGGAGCGTCGTCTACCAATCCATTATTGATCCGCATCGAAACTAACTCGGGCCACGGCGCCAGCAATACCAAGAAGGCCCTGGAAACCACGGCGGATTTGTACGCTTTTATGTTTAAAAATATGGGGCTGGTGTGGAAGTGACGCAATCCGGGCAGTATTACAGAAGAATAGGAGCAACGATAATCTTATGCTAATCTCAAAAAATGTAAGGATAGGCCGGATCATATCGGGAACGGGGCGTTATGCTATGTTCGATTTATTGATTTGTGTAGTGGCGTTTTTCCTTAACGAATATGTAGTAAGCCAGTACTTTGCATTTCCGGCGGTCATCCCTACCATCCTGGGTACCGCCCTTGCCTTTTTTGTCGGTTTTAACAACAATCAGTCCTACGACCGCTGGTGGGAAGCCCGGAAGATTTGGGGTGCGATCGTGAATGACTCCCGAACCTGGGCGCGCCAGGTCATTCACTACACCACGGCCTCAGAAAGTTTGTCCGAGCAGGAACTCCTTAATTTGAGGCATACCGCGGTTAAGCGGCACATTGCCTTCCTGTATGCTTTGAAGAAAAACTTGCGGAAATCAGACGTAAAAGAACATGGCAGGTACATTTCGCCAGAAGAGTTTGCCGAAGTGGAAAAAGCCGCAAACGTTCACAATGCTATACTTTCGTACCAATCCACGTTCATAGAAGACCTGTATCAAAGGGGAGCTATCGATGGTTTCCGATTCATGGAAATGAACCGGATGATTGTTAATTTTTGCGATGAAATGGGAAAATCCGAGCGCATCGCCAACACGGTGTTTCCCACGACTTACAACTACTACACCCGTTCTTTTATCTGGATTTTCATTATCAGTACTACCATGGTAACCGCCAATGCCATCGGCTATTGGTCTATTTTGTTCGGGGCGTTGGTTGGGTATGTTTTCCTTACTACCCATTCGGTAGGTCAGGCGCTGGTCAATCCATTCGAGCCACTACCCACCGGGGTACCGCTGGATCAGATCACCCGAACCATCGAGATCAATCTGCTGCAAATGCTGGGAGAAACCGATATTCCGGAACCTGTTCAAATAATCGACGGAGACTATATCCTCTGACCAGGTGTACTCTCGGCCCTATATTCTCAATTTCGCGCGAAAAAGCATGCTGTGATCCGTTCCAACAAGCTCAGCCATAACAAACATGGGGCACAGGCCGTTTAGATTATCCAAAAACATGCTATCATTGCACTAACAACAGTTACTGTATTAACTTAATCGAATAATGACCTGTAAAACAAAAGCCTTTCTACTCCTACTTGTTGGAATTGGATTTTTATCCACGGATTCCTTTGCTCAAAAGAAAGAAGTAAAACCCCTCACGCCCGAGAAGTTCATCGATCCCGCCAACATGGATCTGTCGGCCAAGCCGGGGGACGATTTTTATACTTACGCCAGCGGCAACTGGATCAAGAACAACCCTGTGCCGGCAAAAGAAACGCGCTGGGGTAGTTTCAACGTACTCCGCGACTTCAACATCGAGGCCGTACGCGGGCTGCTGGATGACGCCGCCACCAATAAAAACGCCCCGGCCGGTTCGGTGGAACGGCGGGTGAGCGATTTTTATAAGTCGGCGATGGACAGCGCCGCCATCGAAAAGCTGGGCTACACGCCCATCAAGGCTGACCTGCAAAAACTGAATGGCATCAACAGCAAGCAAGCCGCTATCGAGCAAATTGCCAAAGCCCGTACGATGGGCATGGGCAGCCCATTCTATGGCTTCTATGTAGGTCAGGATCGGAAGAACGTGGAGGTAATGGTACCCCAATTCTCGCAGGGAGGTACCACCCTACCCGACCGCGACTATTACCTGAAAGACGACGCCCGCAGTCAGAAAATACGGGCGGGTTACCGTGATTATATCGTAAAGCTATTCACGCTCACAGGTACCCCCGAAGCGCAGGCCAAATCCAACGCCGATGCGATCATGAAGTTGGAAACCGAACTGGCCCGGGCGCAGATGCCCCGCGTGGAGATGCGTGACCCGCAGAAGACCTACAACAAACTGTCGGTAGCCGAATTTTCTAAAAGTACCCCCCATTTCGACTGGCAGAAGATCATGCCCATGATGATGGTGAAGGGCGAGGATACCGTGCTGGTGAACAATCCGAAGTTTTTTGTGAAAGCCGATTCGCTCTTCAATGCTACGTCACTGCCCGATCTGAAGACCTACCTGACTTGGAATCTACTCAAATCGTCGGCCTCCTACCTGAGTTCTGATTTTGTGGATGCCAATTTTGCCTTCAACCAGGTACTGACCGGACAAAAGATACAGACGCCCCGCTGGCAACGGATGTCGCAACTGACCGACCGCACCATTGGTGAATTGCTGGGGCAGCTTTACGTGAAAAAGTACTTTACGCCCGCCGCCAAGCAGCGCATGGACGAGTTGATCAAGAATCTGGTGAAAGCCTACGAACAGCGCATCAAAGGGCTGGAATGGATGAGCGACGAAACCAAGGAAAAGGCCCTGGCCAAGCTCCACAACTTTACGCCCAAAATCGGCTACCCCGAGAAATGGCAGACCTATGAAGGCTTCGATATCAAGCCCACGACTTTCTACGCCAATGTGAAGAACGGCGATGCGTGGGACTATAAGGATATGGTAAACAAGCTGGGTAAGCCTGTTGATAAAACGCTGTGGGGCATGACGCCACCTACCGTGAACGCCTACTACAATCCCGTGCAGAACGAGATCGTGTTCCCCGCAGGAATTTTGCAATTCCCCTTCTTTGATCCCAACGCCGACGACGCGGTGAATTACGGCGGCATTGGCGCGGTGATCGGGCACGAGATTTCGCATGGTTTCGACGACAGCGGCAGTCAGTATGACAAGGATGGGTACCTCCGCAACTGGTGGACCGAGAACGATCGTAAGAAGTTCGTAAGCCTGGCCGACCGCCTCGTGGAGCAGTATAATAATTACACGGTACTTGACACCCTGCACGTCAACGGCCGCTTGACTCTGGGCGAGAACATTGGCGACCTGGGCGGGCTCAACGCCGCCTACACGGCCTTCAAAATGACTCCACAAGGAAAATCGAACGAGAAAATCGACGGCTTCACGCCCGACCAGCGCTTCTTTCTGGCCTGGGCGCAGGTATGGCGTACCAATATCCTGCCCGAAGCCGCTGCCCAGCAGGTACTGGTCGATCCGCACTCGCCCGGCGAGTGGCGCACCATCGGTCCGCTTATCAATATGGATGCCTGGTATCAGGCCTTCAACGTGAAGCCCGGCGACAAGCTATACGTCGCGCCGGAGAAGCGGATTTATTTGTGGTAATTCTTAGCTATTGGCTAATAGGTGTTGGTCGATAGCCTTTTTTGTAAGCAATTATCCAATAAAGCAACAGTTCCGGATTTAGAGCAAAGGGCAGCGTGGGCTTTGGCCCTTGCTGCCCTTTGCTCTAAAGGAAAACTATTGGCCAACCGCTAACGGCCATAGGCTTTTTAGAACTCCATAGGTACCTCCACCATAACATTGCCCCAGGCCATGCGCATGAGTACTTCTTTGCCATCGCCTTTGGCAAACTGGATCGCAAAATTCTCGACGGGTTCAGATATCTCCTTAAGAGGTGCGTTCACGCGTAATACATCGTATTTCGGGTCATAGCTGTACGCGCCCCATTGGTCCACATCGCTACTTAGAATAACGGTAAAATCCTGTTCGTTGGCTTGGCCCAGCAGGGCGTAGGTACCTGCTTTCACCTTCTTGCCCATGATCGTGGCATCTTCGTAGAACTTAATTTCAGAAGCCTCGTTAGCCCCTACACGCCACACTTTGCCGGTCGGAACGAGATCTCCCAATGCACGGCCCTTCAAAGCCGGGCGACTGTAAATGACGCGTACCTTGGCGGTTTCGCCCTTGATTTTGTCGGGTGCAAACTTACGATCGTGCGCGTAGTCGTCGGGGTAGTAGGCCATATCCATCGGGCTTTTGTCAAGGCCCCGGAAAGTTTGGGCCTGCACACTGGCGGTCAGAAGCACACAGAAGAAAAGGAGGAGTCCAGTTGTTTTCATGGTTATTTGGGTTTGTATATACGTTTACCGAAAATGGTCTTGCAAAATAGTGTGATAAAGTGAGATTTCAGGAAAATCAATGGAAAACCTTGGTCTGTTAACAGGCAACTTCTCAGCTTAGCCTCACCCCAAACAGATCCCGCGACCGGACATAAATCCACGAAACCACTCCCACCGTGACTACCCCACCCAGCAGCACCGAAGGTACCGTACCCAATAGTTTGGCACCCACGCCCGACTCGAAGGCCCCCAGCTCGTTGGATGAGCTCACAAAAATACCGTTAACCGCCGCCACACGACCCCGCATTTCGTCGGGCGGATAGATTTGCAGGATCGTTTGCCGGATGATGACGCTGACGCTATCGCACGAACCCGTCATGAACAGGGCAAAGCACGACAGCCAGAAATATTCCGACAAAGCAAATAGAATTGTGAAGATTCCAAAGCCCGCTACAGCCACCAGCATGTTGCGCCAGGCCGTGTGGGTGGGTGGATAGTACGCCATAAAAAACATCGTGAGCAGGGCGCCCACCGAAGGTGCGGCCCGCAGCAGCCCCAGCCCCTCGGGTCCTACGTGCAGAATGTCCTCGGCAAAAACGGGGAGAATAGCCACGACGCCCCCGAACAGCACTGAAAACAAATCGAGCGAAATGGCGTAAAAGACAATGCGGGTCTTGAACACAAAGCTTAGTCCCTCGCGCAGATTCTGCCAGATGGTACCAGGGTTGGTGGCTACCGGGATGGGCTTTTTGTCAATCATGGAGATCAAAAACAGGCAAACCACGAAGCAGCCGATTACGACCAGCAGTGTGTGGGTCAAGCCGATCAGGACGTACAGAAAACCCGCAATGCCCGGTCCCATGACCGAACCCGCCTGCCAGAACGAGCTACTCCACGTAGACGAATTGTGATAAATCGCCCGGGGCACCAGAAAAGGCTTCAATGACGAGGAAGACGGCGAATAAAAGCCTTTGGCCGCCCCAATCAGAAAAAAAACTGAATAGATCAGCGCCAGGCGACCGCGCAAAGTATAGTAATCAAAAAAGCCGGGCTGGAAAATCAAATAGAGGATGAAAGAAGCCAGAATAATGATCACCAGGCTGATACGAAGCACATTACGCTTATCGTAGCGGTCAGCGACGTACCCCCCGAACAGCGACACCAATACAAAGGGTACCACCTCGGCGAGGCCGATCAGTCCCAACGATAGCGGGTCGTGGGTGAGTTTGTACAATTCATAGCCCACGATGACCTCCTGAATCAGAAATCCTACCGTAAACAGGAAACTATTAGCGATAAAATACCGGAATTCATAGTAGCGCAGCGCGGCGTAAGGATCGTTGGGGTTGGGGTAGCCAATAGGTAAATGAAGATCGGTGTTTCTTAGTTTATCCCTAAAGGCATCTACTGCCCTGCCTACAAAGGTAAAGTCAAGGAATGGGATTTTCGTGAAAACTTTCGCTGGGCCATCGCTGGCTTGGCGTCCCCTCAATCCCTATCTTTACGATTACTAAAAACCGACTGTGTGAAAGCGAACAAGAATTCCAGACGACCAAACACGACCTATTCGGTCGAAGACATCGCCATTATTCTGGACCTACCCGAGGCTCAGGTTAAACAATGGATGCGGGAGTATAAAAAGGGCCAACTGGGTACAGGTGAGTCGGAAGGCGAACCCGATCTGGCGGCTGATTTTCATACGCTCATCGAGTTCTACACCTTTTACCAGTTGCGTGCGCAGGGTGTTTGGCCTTCCAAAATTAACAATGCGCGGGAAATTTTGGCCGATATGCTACATACGAATTATCCATTCGCCACGGCCAGCATCCTTACCGATGGAAAGAGTGTGTTCTATAACGCCGAGCTGGGCGAATTGATCAAAGCGGACCAGACGCTGCAACTGACGATTCAGCAGGTTGTGGAGCCTTTCTGCAAGCGCATTGAGTTCGGCGATGACTCCCTAGCCGCCAAACTTTACCCGCAGGGTCGCGAATCGGCCATTCAGATTGACCCTACCCGGCAGTCGGGCCGACCGGTGGTAGGTGACACAGAGGTACTGTCGCAGGCGGTGTTCGAGCTTTTCCTGCACGGCAATTCAATCTCCACGGTAGCTGAGCGCTTCAACATTACCACCAAGGAAGTGGAGGACGTGATTGTTTTTTACGAAAAGCAATCGGCCTGATACCTACCCATAACCTTACCACATGACTGAACGAACAGGGACTGAACGTAAAAATATCCATCCCGGACTGGAAGTTTCCATCGTCCTGAAACAGGATCAGCGCAGTGGTACCCTGACCGAAGGCGTGGTGAAAGACATCCTGACCAAATCACCTTTCCACCCGCACGGTATCAAGGTACGGCTGGAAACGGGCGAAGTAGGTCGCGTGAAAGTCATTCATGCAGAGTGAGGTACCGGCATCAACTTGAAACGATTTATTATTCAGCCAGTCTCTGTTCGATCTCTGCTTTAAGAATAGGCAAATGTCTTTTGACAATTGTCCAAACGATTGAATCATCGATGTTGTCGTAGGAGTGAATAAGCCGGTTCCTGAAATTCACCACCTGACGCGTGTGACTGAGTTCGACACCCGAATTTTCTCTCCGAAATTGGTTTACGGCTTCTCCAATGATTCCAAGCTGTCGCTCAACGGCACTTTTGGTTTTTAAATCAATCTGATAATCAGCAAAATTGGAAATATCGCTGATAAATTCGTCGATTAACTCTATCGCAAGTAGAATGTCAGCCAGGTACTTTCTTCCCCTTTCGTTCATAAATTAATCGTTTATTCTTCTCGATACTCTGTTGGAGTATGGGGTTTTTCAGGGGTTGCTCGGTTAGTAAATCAACTTTTCGAGAAAACAGTACTTCTAAATCATCCCACAAGTTCATCAGCTTTTCGCCCTTTTCGAGAGGGGGCATGGGCTCGAGTTCAACCCATAAGTCCACATCGCTTTTCTCATGATCGAAATGATCGGTATTGATCGAGCCAAAGGAATACAGCTTGTGGACACTATATTTTTCACAGAGGCGAGTTAATTCATCAAAATGCAGCTTAATTTCGGAAGGTAGTTCCATTTTACAAAAATCATGATTCCTTATTACCTAACACAAGATACGTGTTTTTCGTCAATCAGTTTACAATCCGCTCAGCCCGGAACAGGTTATCCGCCGCCTGCAGCAGCTTGGCTTTCAGGCGTGGGTTGTAGTCGGGATGCTGCTCCAGAAAATCGCGTACGACACGTTCTGCTTCCGGAGACTGGTACGAACCCAGCGTCGCGTTCAGCCAGGCCGACGGGAAAAAGATGTCGCCCGTACGCTGAATTTCCTCGAGCAAATCCAAACTTTCCCGCAGATACCTTTGCGAGGTAGCCGCCCGCAGCGGATGGTGAAGGTACCCTAGCGCCGCCGCTACCCACGCCTCCCGGTCGCGGTTTTTTTCCTCTTTCAGCGAAGCAAAAAAAGCATCACGTACCCCTACCTCCGCCGACAGCGCAGGTACCATAAAGCGCAGTCGTTTCTGGCGGTCGGGATTTTTGATCCGGGTCAATTGCTGTTCCAGAAGATCAGGTACGGGATAATCGCGCACGGCCAAAGCCAACGCCAATGACGTGTAGTCATCCTCAGTAAGCGTGACTCCAGTAGGCGCTTTTTGATCCTTCCAGATTTCGTAAAGCTGTTCCTGAGCTGATGTTCCCAGCGCGATGTTTTGGTACAGTTTGAACACAACTTTCTTTTTATTGGCATCCGAAATCTGATGCATGGTTTCCCAGATTTTCCCTTCCAGATATTCGCTCCATTCGGCGCGCCTGGTGGGAGAGAAAAACTGCCAGTAGATCGTAGAAAGCTGGTCAGTGATCAGATCGAGGTTCAGTTCCTCCGTCTCTTTTCCCAGCATTTTTACCAGCAGGTCGGCCAGCAAAGCGGGAGTAATCCCTGACTTCTTATTCAGCATATTCTCGTACAAACTGATATAGGCCGAAGCCCGCATCAGTGGACTCGATAAATCAGGTACCTTTCTCAATAAATCCTGATCCACAGGAAATAAGCCATAGCCCTGTCCCGACGAATTGAACAAAATATTCTTCGGCATGGGGGTACCCTCGACTTCCGCCAGTACTACCGTATCGGCATTCATATTCACGGTTATTTCCTCCGTATGGTCTTCGTAAAGCAGGGCAATTTCAAAATATTGCGGCCAAACGCGCTCCGTGCCGTCTTCTCCTTCCTGGGTTATGGTGAGTTTTTTAATTTTGTCGTCCTCAATTTTAATGTTATAACTAAATTCAGGTCGTCCCGTTTCGTTTACCCACACGCGGTTCCAGGCCGCCAGGTCGGCGGGCGTATGTGGGTCCAGAATGGCGATCAGCTCGGGCCAGGTGGCATTGCCGTAAGCGTATTTTTTCAAATACTCCCGCAACCCCTCGCGCAAGGCTTCGGGACCCATAAGGCGTTCAAGCTGGCGCATCATGATGGGCGCCTTGTGGTAAATGATAGGCCCGTACATGGTACCCGCCTGATTGAGGTTTTCGAGCGGCTGACCAATGGCGTTTGGCCCTTCGGTGCGGTCCACGCCGTAAGCCGCCGGGTAGTGTGAAAGCAAGAATTCCAGTTCGAAATTACTTTCGGGCTGGGTAGCTTTGGCTACCTTATCCGCCATAAAATTGGCGAATACCTCCTTCATCCAGACGTAGTTGAACCAGCGCATCGTCACCAGATCGCCAAACCACATATGGGCCGTTTCGTGCGAGAGCAGCTTGGTGCGGCCCAACTTTTGGTTCCGGGTAGCGCCTTTGTCCAGAAACAAACTCGCCGCCTTGTACTGAATGGCCCCCGCGTGCTCCATGCCCCCGTACTGGAAATCGGGAATGGCGGCGAAATCGAACTTCTGAAAGGGGTACCTGATCTGGGTGTACTCCTCCATAAAAGCCAGCGCCTGGGCGTGCGTGTCGAAAATGGGATCGAGGCTGAGGCGGATTTTGGACGTATCCGTTTCGCGGTGATATAGGGTCATTTCCCGTCCATTTCGGGTTTGCGCTACTTGCTCAAATTTTCCGGCTACGAACGAGAAGAGGTAGGTAGGGAGCAGGTCAGTGGGCTTGAAACGGTAGGTGCGGGAATTCAGAATCTGTTTTTTTACACTATCCGGCAGCGCACTCAGGGGGGATACACTTTCCAACCTCCCCTTTCATCCAGCGGGGCATTGCTTACCGCCTTCCACTCTGCCGGAACAGTTAATTCCAGTTGAAAGGTTGCTTTCAAATCGGGTTGGTCGAAGCAGGGAAAAATCGTCCGGGCGCGGTCGGGTACGAGCAGGGTATAAAGGTACTCCTCGTTGCGGTTCAGGGACAGATTTCCGGCGATGAATTCTAACTCCACCGTGTTTTTTCCCGCTTTCAGGTAGGTAGGTGCAATCAGAATGTGCTCTTTCTCAAACACAATAGGTACCTCTGCCTGATTTACAAAAATCCGCTTGATATGATCGCGCTGTTCCTTAAAATCGAGAGAAAGTGCGGTGGAGTTTTTCTTCCAGACAAACGAGATGCTTTCCCGGGCGGCAATGTCAGCCTCCTTTTTTTCCGGAATTGTGAATTCTAGCTGGTAGGCAATGTTGGTGAGTACTTGCCGGCGGTGACGCGCCAGTTGTTCAGAAACGCCTTCTACCAGAATGACGGGTTGGGTTGGCATTTGTCGGCAGGAGGTGTAAATCAGGATCAGAAAAAGGATAGGGATTTTTTTCAAGAGAATACAGATAAGGTTATGTTTTGCAATTTACGGTTCCCCGGTAGGCAAATCAACCTCTGCGGCGGGCGCCTGCGAAAACTTTTTCCCAATCTTATCCATGCTTAAAGCCGCCGTCGATCCGTGAACCAGTAATGAGATTAACACCGTGAAAGCCGTTAGTGCCCAGATTTCTTTGGTATAGGCAAAATCCGTCTTGCTCAGGGCAAAGGAAAGATAGAAAAACGATCCGATGCCCTTGATGCCAAAAAAAGAGATGGTCCAGCGCTGCAGGCGGTGCAAATCCGTGCCGAGCAGGGCCAGGTACCCCGTCAATGGCCTGACCAACAATACGAATACAAAACCCAGCACGACCATCTGTCCCGAGAGCGCGCCCAGCACCCCGCTGACCAGGCTACCACCAAAGAGGATGAGCACGATAGCCACCAGGATACGTTCGATCTGGTCAGTAAACGAATGGAGTTGCTTATGGAACTCGTGCTTCATTTCAAAGTTACGCAGCGTGACTGCCCCGACGAACACCGCCAGGAAGCCATAGGCATGAATCATTTCGGTGAAAGCGTAAATGACCAATGTGGCCGCTAAGGCCACAAAGCCGTTGTTCATCTCGAGAATGTTCTTTTGCTCCGACTTCCGAAACAGTACATAGGCCAATCCCCGTCCCAGCAGAAACCCCACCAGCGCACCTACCACAATCCGGTACGTCAAGTCAAACAGTACCCATTCGGTTAGGCTACCCTCATTCGTGAGGCTGATCTGTGCCACCGTAATCGCCAGCCAGGTGAAAGGAAACGCCAGACCGTCGTTGAGGCCTGCCTCGGCGGTAAGGGCGAACCGAACGTCGTCACGGGTATTCTCATGGGGTGGCCCTACCTGTACGTCTGCCGCCAGCACCGGGTCGGTGGGCGCCAGCACCGCCGCCAGAAGTAACGAAGAAGCGGGGTCAAAACCCAGGTAGTACCACGCCAAAAAAGCCATGGTACCTATGCTCAGCAGCATGGTGAAGCTAATTAGCCGGAAAGGAAGGCTCCAGTTCTTGACCGAGAAGGGACGGTCGATTTTCAGGCCCGACCCCATGAGTGAAATGATCACCACCAGTTCGGTAAGGTGAACGGTGTAGGCCTGCTTGCGGATGGGATCGGGCAGCGGCAGACTGTCGCCAAAAATGTAAAGAATCGCCCCGAACAGGACATAGATCAGTGAATACGAAATTTTGATTTTCTTGGAAATCCGGGGCATCCAGGCCATGCCCAGGGAAGCCACGCCAATAATCATTAATACAATCAGATAGGTGTCCATGCAAAGCATACAAAGTAGACCTGACAATCGGTAAAGAATCGTTCCTGTTGCTTTCTGGGGCAGATTATTCAATAGTCTGAAAATTATATAAGAAGCCGATAGGGGTAAGTGCTTTGTAGACTGTCTGATAGGTAAGCGGAATATCTGAGATAGGGATTGAATCTTTTGCCGACTTATCTTGTATACTTTTCAGGCCATGTTAGCGTTTTTCTGCTAAAAGCAAATAATCATCCGCTTTTAAACCTTTTTTATTCCAGCTTGTCCAATAACCGGCATCCAGTTCCCACGCATTCAAAAATTATATAGCCATGAAAAAATCACGCTTCCTTTATCTGTTCGCCTTCTTTGCGCTGAGCTCCTGGCTGGGTAATCCTGCCTCGGCTCAGCCGGGCGTGTCGGTATCTTTCCAAACTTTTTATAACGAGCTTTCGCCCTATGGGCGATGGACTTCCCACCCGCAGTACGGTTCCATCTGGACACCCTACAATGTCGATCGTGACTTCCAGCCCTACGCTACCAACGGGCAATGGATGATGACCGAATACGGCAACACCTGGGTGTCGGACTACGACTGGGGCTGGGCACCTTTCCACTACGGACGCTGGTTCTACGACGATTACTACGGCTGGGCCTGGGTACCTGACTACGAGTGGGGCCCCGCCTGGGTCGACTGGCGCTCGGGCGGCGGGTACTATGGCTGGGCACCGCTGTGGCCCGGTGTGCGGGTTGGGGTTTCGTTCAATATCCCCTTCAATTTCTGGGTTTTTGTACCCCAGCGCTATGTCTATCGCCCCCGGGTATTTGGCTTCTGCGTGTACGGCAACCGCTACCGGAACGTATACAATCAAACCACAATCATTAACAATTACTACCGCAACGACAACCGGGTGTATGCCTACGGACCACGCCGCAGCGAAATCGAGCAGGTGACCCGAGGCAGTGTGCCGGTGTATCGCGCCGACGAGATACGCGGCAGCCGCTATGCATCGAACCGCCAAAGCAACGACGGCTCCTACCGTGCCAATGGCAACAGCGAAAGCGGGCTTTACCGCCAGGATCGCGATAATAGTACGAGTACCTCGAACCGCAGTTCGCGACAATCCGCTGAAGCGGATAACGGAGGTACCTCCAATCGTACCTACGATGCGGGCACTTCCAGCCGGAGTCGGGGTAGCTATGAAGCAGCCAGTCCATCGGCCAGTTCCAGAAGCTATGAAAGTCCCGCCTCTTCATCCAGCCGCACCTATGAATCGGGAGAGCCATCAAGCCGTGCCCGGAGCAGTACTTCGTCACCCAGCTCGAGCCCTTACAGCGCTCCCGAAACGCGGTCAAGTGTAGAAAGCTCATCAAGTCGTGGCCGGAGTAGCGCTTCATCACCGAGTTCGAGCCCTTACAGCGCACCTGAAGCACGGTCGAGTAGCTCGTCGAGCCGTTCCCGTAGCATGGAGCAGGCACCGTCCCGCAGCAGTAGCAGGGAGTACTCACAGCCGAGCCGGAGTAGCAGCAGTCCTCGGATGGAAGCTCCGGCATCCCGGAGCCGCAGTTCAGAAGCCTCGCCACGCTCCAATTCGAGCAGCAGCAGAAGTAGCAGTTCATCCTCGTCCAACCGAAGCCGAGGGCCACGCTGATGACGAAAGTCTTATAAACCCACCTAACAAATCGAATTAGCAAATAATGCAGAAACTCCGGTCAGATTGGCCGGAGTTTCTTGTATTAGGGGGTACCTTTAATTAATTCAAATGGAATGGCTCCGATTTGCTATGGATCATTTTCGAGCTTCGGATCAGACCCAGTACCATCAGTCCAATCACAATCACCATCACGATCTGGATGGTGGACAGGAATACAAATTGCAGAACATCCCGGTGAGATTTTCGTAATAACTCCTTACCCACCGACGACTGAATCTGAGTGAGCTCCCGAAGTCGGGTCATTGTTTTCTGAAACAATACATTGCCCTGGTTTGCATGCAGGGCGAGGCCCGCCGACGGGTTGCCAGCTTTTCCCAGACTCACGATTTTCTGTTCCATCCGGGCATACTCGCTATGCCGGCTCTGGAAGGCCCGAAGGCTGACCAATTCATTTTTGACCAGATACGTTTTTTTAAATTCCCCCACCAGCGAATCGATCCGCTGGTTATGGGCGTGCAGCTGGCTGCTGACATTCTCCCAAGAATTTTCTTCCCGCGCCATAAACTGCTTTTCCATTAGCAACCGCTTTTGGTACAGGCTTTCCGTCAGATAGACAATGTCGGTGGTTGGAATCAGCCGATCGGCGTAAAGGGATGAAAAGGATTTGTCGATTCCTTCGATATTGCTTCGCGAAAGCAGAACGCTCACCAATACCAACACCATGATGCAACCGAGCAGGAGCGCGGCCTTCATTTTTTGCTGAATGACAAAAGTCCATTTCATAAAAAAGAATTACTCAAACGGACTTCCGGATGCCTGCCCAGGACCGTTTTGGTGGGATTACTGACTAAGAAGGCGGCTGATTTCTTGCCCAAGCTGCATCAAAGCGCTGATTTCGGTTTCGCTGAAGTCGTACGGAACGGGTTTGGCAATACCCAGGACGCCATACAATTCACCATCCAGGAGCATCGGTGCGGCGAGCGACCCTTCTACTTTGGTTTCCTTCGCCGACGGACGGGCCACCCCCGACTCGTCGGTCTGTAGATTGCACATTTCCACAGCTTCCCGGCGTTCGGCTGCAATGCCCGCCATGCCTTTGCCAATGGGAATCTGGGACATTTTGGGCAGTAAAAATTCGGGAATGCCCTGTTGCGCCCGTAGCATTAGCAGCTGGGTTTCTTGATCTAGGGTATGGATGGTGCCCGTGGTACAATCAAAAGCAGCGATGGTATCGGTGAGAATTTGCTGCCAATCGAGCGACGCAGCATCGGAGGGCAGGGCGTCTATAATGGATTCGGTTTGGGTAGCCATAGGTAGGTAATAGATTAATGATTCTGGATGTTAATTAAACTTCACGAATATCTACAAAAGTAACGGTCATCTTCTGCTGTCCGTATAGAAAAACGGGTTTGTAGTTTCAAAGAAGCCTCTACAAACCGAACCTACGGCTTGTCTGCTACTTTTTCTCCCCCGATATACACACTTTCCATTTTTCGTACGTTCCGGATGTCGACCAGCGGATCGGCATCCAGCACCAGGAAGTCAGCCCAATGGCCGGGCGACAAGGTACCTACATCTTTTAACCCCAGGTACTCGGCCGCATTTTTGCTGGCCGACACGATGATTTGCATCGGTGTGAGTCCTGCATCGGCCATCATCGTCATTTCCAGATGCTCAAAGTACCCCATGAAACGGGTCGGGATACCACTGTCGGTCCCGAATACGATGGGTACCCCGGCGTCGCTGAGGGTTTTCAAATTCGCCATTGCGGTAGGTAGCTGCTGCTTGTAGGTTTTGGCGCTCTTGCTGTTGCGCACCTGCGCCTGTCGGGCGGGGTCGAGCAGAGGCTGGATGGTCGTTTGGTCATACGCCCGCAGGAAGAAGGGATCGGTAAAAAAATCGGCCGTATCACCGTACACGTAGGTCGAAAGCTCGCGGGTAAAGGTAGGGCAGTAAGGTACCTTTTTCTCCTGAATTGATTTTATGAAAGCGCTATCCACGGGTAGGTCGCGGACGCTGTGGGCCAGCAGGTCGGTACCCGCGTCGAGTAGCTTTTTGGCGTCGTCGAGGTAGTACATGTGGGTGGCGATTTTGTAGCCCAGCTCATGCGAACGTTTGATTACCGCGCGGTATACTTCTTTGGTCATTTTGGGCGAAGTACCCAGGTTGTCATCCACCCGGATCTTCATGAAATCTACACCCATCGCGTGATTTTTGTCAATCACCTCCAGCGCCTCAGCGGGTGTATTGCCCGTAATTACCTCTCCGGCAATGAACATGCGGGCCCGTTGAGTCGCGGTGGTATCATTCACCGCCCGGAGGGGCACAGCGGCTTCTCTATCTCCACCCAGGCTCACGACGGTCGTGATGCCATAACGCGCGTACAACGCCAGATTGTCCTTGATCGTTTGGGCCGAATAATGCCCTCCCTCGATCCCCTGCACGTCGCCAACGTGACCGTGAGCATTGATAATACCAGGAATTATGGTTTTACCGGTCACGTCGTGACGAATCGCATGGGTTGGAATCGTAACATTCTGCTGGGTACCTACCGCCACTACCTTTCCATTTTGCAAGAGCAAAACACCATCGGGAATGGGGGTACCTCCGCTCCCATCGATGATCGTGGCGCCAGTGAAGGCCTGGTAGCCATCCGCTGAGCGCTGCTGGCTTTTGCAGGCCAGGGTACATAGGAAAAACAGGGGGAGAAATCGGAGCAGATGCATAGATGAATTGGACAAAAGGTACCTGAATCTGAAGCCTTGGTTTTGCTAGTGATAAAAGCCGGTTTGCCGCATTTCTAACGCTTATTTTCCCAAAGTGATTACTACAGATACGGATGAAAAAGCCGCCCTCTGGCCCATGGATCGACCGGGCAGCGGAACGTAACGCACCAGTATAGGGTTAGGAATAAGGAACATAGCCGAAAATCCGTGCCTGGCAGGCACGCTAAATTTTCTACTTATTCGCATCCGGCCTCGGCTGGACTAAACCTGAGAATCATGAAATATATCCTTTCAATCATAGGCCTGGGGCTACTGCTGACGGTAATCCATCAGGCCCGCCAAAACTTTACGACTCTGGACCCCCAGCCCTTTGAGACCTCCTTGGTTGCTGATCGAGGAACTCATACGATGGGCCAGGAACTGGTCGAATACGCTAAGTTATTTTATGGGGTACCTTACCGCTACGGATCGAGCGATCCCGAAAAAGGTTTTGATTGCTCCGGTTTTATCAGCCACGTCTACACGCATTTTGGCATCGAGGTACCCCGCTCTTCGGTCAACTTCACCGATGTAGGTACCCCCGTCGAGGTAGACAGTGCCGCTCCCGGCGATCTGGTGCTTTTTACGGGTACCGATCCCGAAAGTGGTACCGTAGGGCATATTGGCATTGTGGTCAAAAACGATCGTGACGGCTTGGAGTTCATTCATTCTACTTCCGGCAAGCAATACTCCGTGACGGTTACGCCCTTGGAAGGGTACTATGAAACCCGCTTTGTGAAGGTAATTCGGGTGATTTAGGACAAGTTTTTCTGGCTTAATTGGTCGGAATTTTCAGGGGAAGGTGTTTTTCATGATCAAATGTTTCGTAACGGTATTTGACAGAAAAATAATCTTTGTTTTTGCGTAAAGCAGAATCAATCGCAAAGGTATTTTTACTGTACCAACTGTCCTGCTGCATGGCGGAAACCGAAACATCTAACCCGCTCTTTTCAAAAAATTTGATCACATCGCCCGTATAATGCCGCTCTTCTGTTAAGCGATTTAGCACATCATACCGATACCAAATGGTTTCGGCTCCACCGGGCACAAAACCTCCTGGACGTTTATAGTCAAACCAAGTCAAAGCTAGTTTTCCGGTCGAATCATAGGCAAAGCGCTGGGAGAAATGATACACCGTATCAGGTGGGTAGGAAGGTACCTTCGTGATGTACAACCGATAGTGACGCCCGAGACGTCGAGTGCTATTCTTTTCCCAGCGGTCAACATCTGCTACGGTTGATGAATCTATATATTCAAAACCCCTCTCTTGTTTTGTTATCATGGTATCACCTTCGGTTGTATAATCGAGATAGCGTTTATAATAGTTTTCTTTGGGGTTCTTATCGCTATAGCTGCTGCTGTAGGTATGCGATTCAACTATCACACGATCTTTGGAATCATACGTCCTGCGCAGAGTGTCAACATCAATCCAGCCAAAGGGAGAGCTGTCACTATGGTAGTACCTAATCGTCCTGGTATTTTTCTCTCCTTCATAGCGATTCAGGGTCTTCACGCTGGTGCGGCCAAAGCGAAATACTTCCAGCGGACGATCCTGGTTATCGAAAAAAGCCGTTTCGACATGCTTCTCATTCATCCATTTTGTGCGGATGTAGGCAATTTGTGAATCGGGCGTTTCTACGCGTGGAATACCGGGATCGAGAGAATAATCTTTGGAGGAATGAGACGAGCAACCTGCCAACAATGCCAGGGTACCCAAACCTACCAAAAGTCTGCTTTTCATGGTGTGTTTTTAAAATCCGTTACAAAAGCTTCTACTGCACCTTCTTCGCGTTCAATTCATAAAACCAGAAATCATCATTGGGTACATCGAACTCGATGCCCGTTACCTTTTGGTTGTTGTCGGTCGTGAACTTGACGGTGCCAAATGAAAACCACGGGCGGGGCGTTTTCCACTCCATCTTGAAGGTATCGTAATGCCAGTGCGACAGCTTGGAGTTGAGCGTAGGGCTGTGTTCAAACTCAATTTCCAGCGCGCCGTTAACTTGCTTTACCGTCATGTCGCCGTACACATCGGTATGGTAGGTACCCTCGTAAGTACTCAAGGGTAGGCTGGGTTTGGTGTTCAAAAGGCGGCTGGCTTTCCGCTCGGCGATCCGGGTATCGCTGGCGTAGTTCTGATTGGTGCGGTCCAGGTCTTTCTGCGACCAGTCGGTTTCGGGGCGACCCAGAAACGCATCGAACGTGTAGTGCGCCAAGGCGTTGATGGGTGCTTTCAGGCCGTTAGTCAATACAACTACGCCCAGTTTCTGGTCGGGCAGCATGCTCACGGAGCTGATCATGCCGTCGTAGCCGCCCGTGTGGGACACTTTCAGGTGGCCCTGATAATCGCGCAATCCCCAGCCGAGGCCGTAACCCGAAAAAGCAGTACCCAGGTCATTGGGTTTGGTGCGATCCACGCCAAAACTGTTGTGCACCGTCCAGACCATATTCCGGGTACTGGCTGTAAGTAAGGTATCCTTTCCGTTGATACCATTATTGAGGTTAAAAATCATCCATTTGGTCAGATCATCCACGCAGGAAAACAACCCGCCCGTGGACGCAATTTCCTCCCAGCTGGTGTAGGGAATAGGTACATTGACCTTATTATCGGCCAGGGCGTGAGGCGTAGCCGCATTGCCCATTTTGGCCACCTGATCGGTATTGACCACGGTACGAGTCATACCCAGCGGGTCGAGGATGCGTTCTTTCACGTTCTGGTACCACGACTTGCCCGTGACGGTTTTGATGATTTCGCCCGCCGTAATAAACATCACATTGGAGTAGCCATAGCCCGCCCGAAATTCGTAGCCGGGAGGTAGGTACCTGACCCGCCGGATGATTTCTTCGGAGGTCAAGTCAGAATTATACCAAATAATATCGCCACTGAAGGTACCCAACCCCACGCGATGACTCAGAATATCGCGGATGGTGGCGTTCTCACCGGCATAAGTGTCGTACAGGGCAAAGTAGGGCAGGTACTTGCGCACTTTGTCGTCCCAGTTAAGCTTGCCTTCCTGCACCAGCATCCCGATGAGCGCCGAAGTAAAAGCCTTGGAATTGGACGCGATGGCGTACATCGTTTTGTCGTCCACCGGCGTCGAGGTACCCTGCTTGGCAACGCCGTACCCTTTCTCAAATACGACCTTGCCGTCTTTCACGATACCCACGGACATACCGGGTACCCCCCAGGTTTTTTGGGCCTTGGCAAAGTAGGCGTCAAGTTTTTTAAAATCGACCGATACCGGCTGCTGCGCGAAAGAATGGGTCGGCAGAATACAGACAATGACAAGACAGTAAATCAGGCTTTTTAGGAAAATGGATCGAGGAGTCTGCATGAGTGTTTTTTGAATAATTGCTATGGTAGTGACAGAAAAGTAAAGATGCTGGTTTGGAAGTCAATATAAAATAAAAATCGCTGAACTGAGCGTTATGGGAGAAGCACTTATCCGCACCGGCCTATGTTCCCAAAAGTGTTCATTTTGCTCTGCGCATTCTTTATGGCTACCCCCGGGCTGGCCCAAACCCGCTACACACCCGTAATTCGGGCGTATAGTTTTGAAGCTTTTGGGGCCAGTCCGGGAGTTCAGTTTGCCCTGGAAACGCCATTTCGCTACCGAAAAAGTTCATTTTTAAATATTCACGCCGGACTTGGTCTGTATGAGCAAGCGGCAAGTGTCAGCACGGCGCAGCATGCCTATTCTCTGGGTACCGGCTTGACGTACTGTTATTTGTTGAATCGCCGAAAAACAAGCTGTGATCCCCGACCTGAACAGCATCGGTGGGAATACTACCTCGAAACCGGTCTGGCGGGTACCCTATTTCCAGACCGCTACAGGCTACCCGATCGAAATAACCGGGTAGTTACGGTCGCCGCCCAACTGTTGGCGGGGCTACGTATCCACTATGTAGGCACCCGAAAAGTTCAAACCATCAAATTAAGGTACAGCCCTTTTCTGGCATCGGGTTTTCCACCCTGGGCCGGGATTGCTTACGGAATTGGATTGTGGTAGCATGCTGGAAACAAATATTTCGAGGGTAAAATTGGCCCGGAAAGAGTATTACTGCATCTAATTGGCCTTATGGAATTACCTGATTCTCGTCCAGCGTTTGTCCTTGTTTCCTTATTCTTTTATTGACCATGAAGCGTACTTCTACCCTTATATTCCTACTCCTTGGCTTTTTCGACAACCCGCTGTTTGCCCAGGTAGAACTTTGCCAGGGCGCCTACTTTACCGAAGCGCAGGGAAAGGAGTTTTTGAAGAACAATGAGGTTAAAACCCTAGCGGAATGGAAAAGTCGGGCGGACAAAATCCGGGCCAATATCCTGGAAGGAATGGACCTGTATCCGCTACCTGCTAAACCTACTTCCAAGCCCATCGTCCACAGTCGGCGGATCATGAATGGCTATACCGTGGAAAACATCGCCTTTGAAAGTATGCCGGGCATCTTTGTAACGGGCAATCTGTATCGCCCCACCGCTAAGCTGGCCTCCTACGCGGCCATCCTGTGCCCACATGGCCACGGCACCGACCCGCGCCTGGCCGAATACACCCAGATCCGCTCGGCGATGCTGGCGCGGATGGGGGCGATCGTGCTTACGACGGATATGATCGGCTACGGTGAATCCAAGCAGAGCGAACACAAAATCCCCAAAGCACTCAAACTCCAAACCATCAACAATATGCGAGCGCTGGACTTCCTGCTGGCGCAGCCGGGCGTCGATCCCGAGCGCGTGGGTGTCACGGGCGAGTCGGGCGGGGGTACCCAAACTTTTGTGCTCACGGCCCTCGACGAGCGTGTGAAGGTAGCCGTACCCTGCGTGATGGTGTCGGCGCATTTCTTCGGGGGTTGTACCTGCGAAAGCGGGATGCCGATTCATAAGAAGGGCGAGTTCCAGACCAATAACGTCGAGATAGCGGCTCTGGCCGCGCCGCGCCCGATGCTACTCATTTCTGACGGGGGCGACTGGACAGCCAACGTACCCAACGTGGAGTTTCCGCATATCCAGAAAATATATGCGCTGTACGATCAGAAAAACCGGGTGGAGAACGCTCATTTTGCCGACGAAAAGCACGATTACGGCCCCTCCAAGCGCAAGGCCATGTACCCTTTTATGGCCCGGTACCTGAAGCTGGATTTGACCAAAGTCACCGACAAGACCGGCACCATTGACGAGAGTCTGGTGAAGGCGCTTCCCCGTTCCGACCTGGAAGTTTTCAACGCCGCGCATCCGCGTCCGGCCTCGGCTGTGATGGGCGATGCCGCCGTGATGGGACTTTTGGAATAAATTACGCTTTGGCGACTTTTCTCCGTCGGTATCGCAGCAGCAGGAAAATAAAACCTGCTATAAGCAGCCAAAACGGCCACAGGCTTACCACCGCCACCAGAAATTCCAGCAGGTTGTTCCAGCCATCGGCCAGCCCTATCCCTAACTTTCCTAAAAAACCGAGTGAAGCGGGAGGCGTTTCGTAGTAAATAATCGTCAGCGTACTGAATGCGACCCGGTCTTTGAGGTACCTCAGCCGTCCTTCGATGGATTCAATGTCGGTGCGCAGGGTACCCATCTCGCGCTCGATGGCCAGCATTTCTTCTACCTTGGTGGCTTTTTGCAGGAGTTGCTGGTAGCGGGCTTCCAGTTCTTTTTTGGTTTTAATACGGGACTCTACATCCACGTACTCGGCCGTCACATCCTCGGCGCTGATATCCTTACTGCGCAGATTATCCACCTGGGTAGAGATGACAGTAAGAAATTCTTCAAATTTATCGGCCGGGATTTGAACTGTAGTACGGTATTCAATCTGATAATTCTGATCATTACTGCTTTCCAATACAATGAAACCTTTATATTCTGCCACGGATTTGGCAATGTAGGCCTGGGTTTCTTTGGCATCTTTCGTATCAAAACGGATTGTTCCATTCTTGATGATCTTTCGTTCCGTGGGTACCTTGGTTTCAGCAGGCTGCTGTAAATCCCTATCGGCTTCCTGTTCAGGGCTAATTAGCATTTCTTGAACCTTGGGGGGTGGAATCTGCATCAAATCGACTTGCGCCATTACTTCCTGATGATCCTGCTGCTCCTGGTTGCAGGAACAACCTAGGCCGCAGAGAACTGCAATGAGTATTCGAACGGTTGTTTTCATGATTTCTGAAATGATGAAGTGAAACAAATGAGAATCCTATGAAATCCTTGACAATATACAAGAATCTTTCATATAGATTCACAAATCAGCGCAGTGGTTGAAACAGATTGAAAATAAATTTTCCTGCACATCCTTTACTTCTGCGCAATGGCCTTCATCCGGGAAAGCAGGCCCAGTTCTGAAAGCTTTTCTTGAATCTCCTGCCGTACTTTTTCACTCAATTGCCCGTTGCGGGCCATCACATCGTAGCCCTCAGGGGTAAAAAGGGTTTTCTCAAAATGAATGATGGCCCAAGTACCCGCCGGATCGAGGTAAACGATATCCCATTTGCTTTTCAGCAAAGCCAGCAGACCATCGCCCCGCCATACAAACGACTCGTGACCGGCCCCGACAGGTACATCGAACCCGTTGATGCTTTTCGCTTTGTTATTTTTCAAATACCTTACTTCGTCTTTCAAACCCACCACCCCCTTTCTGCGCCTGATGGTGTAGGTGAAGGTTGGGTACTGCTTATCGCCTTTGAGCCACATCGGGAAGTCCGAAAAGTGAATGTACCAGGTACCTTCCAGGGCTTGGAGGTTCAGCGGAGAGTCAGATTGCGTCATGGGAATCGGTAATTTTAGGAGTGAAAGTACTGGCTGGATGCATCGGAGAAAGTCCATTCTGTCCTGTACCCGAAGCAATAGTATTATAAAAAAATCGGATAACAACCGTAGTATTGGTCGTCCTGCTTCTTACATACTGAAACAAGTACCCTATATCCCATGAAAAAACTACTTCTACTACTCCTTCTGTTGGCCGGTGTAGCCCATGCCCAAACTCCCTCCACGGCCAAACCCTGGACTTTCTGGTGGTGGATGGGCAGCGCCGCCAACGAGCGCGACATCACGGCCCAACTGGAAGGCTTTAAAAAAGCCGGACTGGGTGGTGTGCACATCAGCCCCATTTACGGGGTAAAAGGCTACGAGAAAGAGTTTGTGCCGTTCTTGTCCAAAGAATGGCTCCACTTGCTGGACTATACCGTGCTGGAAGG
This sequence comes from Salmonirosea aquatica, assembly GCF_009296315.1. NCBI lineage: Bacteria > Pseudomonadati > Bacteroidota > Cytophagia > Cytophagales > Spirosomataceae > Salmonirosea > Salmonirosea aquatica. The sequence continues at coordinate 3,887,006 of NZ_WHLY01000002.1, read as the reverse complement.
TAAGCGGCTGGGCTTGGGCGTGGACATGACCACGGGTACGGGCTGGCCCTTCGGTGGCCCTACCGTCACGCCCGAGATGGCCGCCAAAGCCATGACCGTGAAAGATGGGCAAATACAGGTAGCCCCTACCCGGCAAAAGGTAAAGCGCGCTGCGCCGGGCGGCGAGGGCTTTGTGCTCGACCCGTTTCACCCCACGGCTATGGGTACCTACCTGATGTGGTTCGACACGACGCTGAATACCATTGCCGACCGTCCGCGCGGCATGTACAACGACTCCTACGAAGCTTACGGAGCCAACTGGACCACCAACTTTCGGGAAGAATTCCGCAAGCGCCGGGGTTATGACCTGATGGACCAGCTGACTCTTCTGCAAGATACCACCGCCAACGTACCCGCTCAACTGGTACGCATCGACTACCTGCAAACCCTATCAGAACTACTGCGAGAGCGCTACACCCGGCCATGGACGCAGTGGAGCAAGAAGAACGGCTACGAAACCCGTTACCAGGCGCACGGCTCGCCCGGCAACCTGCTCGATCTGTACGACGAAGCCAGCATCCCCGAAACCGAGTCGTTCGGCACCAGCCGCTTTCCCATTCCCGGCCTGCGCATCGATCCTGATTATTCGATCCAGCAATTCGGCACGCCCAATCCGCTGGCGATGAAGTTTGCCTCGTCGGCGGCGCATTTTTCGGGCAAACCGCTGGTGAGTTCCGAAACAGGTACTTGGCTCGCCAATCACTTTAAAGTTTCGCTGTCGCAGGTAAAGCCGCAGATTGACGAATTATTTACGGCGGGTATCAACCATATTTTTTACCACGGTACCACCTACTCGCCACCCGCCGAGTCGTATCCGGGCTGGCTGTTTTATGCCTCCACTAATTTTGGTCCTACCTCGCACTTTGCCGAGCATTTTCCATTGCTGAACCGCTACGTGGAAAACTCGCAGAAACTCCTCCAAAACAGCCGTCCCGACAACGACATACTGGTGTACTTTCCCATCCATGACCTGTGGGCCGAACCGGGGCATTCGGGTGGAGGCATTCATTTGCTGGAAGTCCATCACGTCGATCGCTGGCTCCTCAAGCTACCCTTCGGCCAACTGAGCGAAAAGCTATGGCAGCGAGGCTATACCTTCGATTTTGTATCGGACGACCAGCTTACCCGCTTGAAAGTAGATAAAAATGGCGGTCTGAATTCGGGTAGTAGTACCTACAAAACCATCCTGATTCCGGCCAGTACCTACCTGCCTGCGGCAACCTTGGCGGAATTGCAACGACTAGCTAAGGCCGGAGCCAAAATCATTTTTGAGCAAAAGGTACCCTCGCAGGTAGCAGGCTTTGCCAACCACGCCCAGCGGCAGGCTGAATTTACCAAATCAGTGGACCAGCTTACGAAAAACAAAACCGTTACCGTAGCTTCCGACTGGGAAGGTACCCTGGCCGCGAACGGCGTCCGGCCCGAAGCCATGGCGGCCCAAGGACTGACCTTTATCCGAAAAACGTACGAGAATAAACCGCTATACTTTGTGGCGAATGTGGGAGATCAGTTTAGTTCCGGCTGGCTCACCACCGAGCGGGGCAGGTACTTCCAGCGCTATGATCCGATGACGGGCGAAGGTACCCCATTACCCACGCGACAACAAAATGGTAAGACGGAACTGTTCTTATCCCTGCTCCCCGGTCAATCCTGTTTTCTGAAATCGGTGGAAAAACCATCGACTGACGCAGTGGCCCATACGCCTACCCAGTCGCTACCGATCACAGGTACCTGGGATGTGACGTTCCTGAAAGGTATGCCTTCTCTACCCGAAAAGACGTCGGTGGCTACCCTGCAATCCTGGACTACCTTCTCCGATTCAGCGAGTTACTTTTCGGGAAAAGCCCGCTACTCGCTGTCGTTTGAGGTACCTGCCGAAGTAGCTTCCCGGAAAGAGTTGATCCTCGATCTGGGCGATGTACGGGAAGTGGCTTCGGTCACCATCAACGGAAAGCCTATCGGTGTAGCGTGGAGCATTCCGTTCCAGCTTAAGGTACCCCCAGGTACCTTGCAGCCCGAAAAAAACACGCTGGAAGTGGAGGTAACCAACCTGTCGGCCAACTACATGCGGCTCCGCGATGCGCAGGCTCCGGAATGGAAGAAGTTTTACGACGCCAATATCGTGGATATTACTTACAAGAAGCTCGATATCAGCAAGTGGGAGCCGATGCCTTCGGGACTGCTGGGGCCCGTGCGGCTCATGTACTAGCAGAACTACTTATCTCAAAAAATATCCTTCACCTACTTTTGAACAAATGAAATTCGGGAAGACAATCAAAATATTTCTCATAGACGGCGATCCTAACGGCCGCATGACATGCGAGCTATCTAATTGGACAGGAAAAGCTTACAAGATTCCCAGAATAAAAGTAAAGGATTGCGTTGATCGGCCCGATTTGATTAATACAGGCATTTATTTGCTTTTGGGTAGAGATGATGAAGGATATGAAAGAGTATATATTGGAGAAGCGGAAAACATTTTAAAGCGCCTAAATCAACATATTACTCAGAAAGACTTCTGGAATGAAGCAATCGTTTTTGTGAGCAAGGATGACAATCTGAACAAGGCCCACATAAAGTACCTGGAGAATAGGCTCTTTGAAATAGCTCATATTGCGAAAAGATATAAAATCGAGAATACCGTAACGCCTACCCAGTCTTCGATTTCAGAGTCTGATCGCGCCGAGATGGAAGAGTTTCTAGAGAATATCAAACTCCTGATTAATACCCTGGGACACAAAGTTTTTGAAGAAAAGCGGGAATACAAATCGAGGTTAAAGACTCTACAGGATATTTTTAATATAAATGCATCCAGGGGTGCCAATGCCCAGGGAGAGCCTACATCTGAGGGATTCGTCGTGTTTAAGGGTTCAAAAATTGCTACTACCACGGTTGCTTCCTTTCCGCCATACATGAGCAAGCTTAGACAACGCCTTGTTGATGAGGGCATTATTCAAATGAATGGAGGTGATTTGATATTAGTAGATGACTATATTTTCAATAGCGCATCCACAGCAGCTGCCCTTGTTATGGGCCGGAGTGCGAATGGGCTTGTGGAATGGAAATTACCCGGTGGAAAGACTTTAAAAAGTTATGAATCAGAAGACAAACTACTCACTTCAAATACAGTTTCAATAGAGACCTACGAACAATGACAACCTACTACTACCCCGAAGGTCTCGAAACCGACCGGCTCATTACCCGCTACCTTACCGAAGCTGATGTGCTGCTGTGGACCGAATTTTTCAAAGATCCGGAAGCCATTGAATTCTTTCCTGTCTACAAAAACATGACCCACGAAGCCAGCGCCATTGAGTGGATCGGGAGACAAACCACGCGCTACGTCAACCAACAGTACGGCATGCAAGCCTTGATCGAAAAGAAGACGGGTTCTCTGATCGGACAATGTGGGTTACTGGCCAAGGAAATCGACGGCATTCCTGAGCTTGAGGTAGGGTACAGTATCCTCAAAAAATACTGGGGCCGGGGCTATGCTGCCGAAGCTGCCCGGCTTTTCATCGACTACGCTTTCCAAAATAATTTGGTAGAATCGGTCATTTCCACGATCTCGCCCGGTAATATGAAATCCATCCGGGTTGCCGAAAAAAACGGGCTGGTGTTTGAGAAAATTTCCCCCTGGCAGGATATGCAGCTCTGCGTATACAGAGTATGGAAGCCGCTTTGAAAAAGTAATGAAACGAAACAAGCCCGCCGGATAATGATCCTCAGCGGGCTTGTTTTGTGATGAGCCTCCTACAAGACTTGAACTTGCGACCTACGCATTACGAATGCGTCGCTCTACCAGCTGAGCTAAGGAGGCGTATGTTTTTCCACCTGCACACTACGAATCCACCGCTCTATCGTGCGACGAACCGCAGCTGAGCTAAGGAGGAGTATGTTGTTTCCCCACCCTACGCATCACGAATGCGCCCCTCTATCGTGCGACGAACCGCAGCGCAGCTAAGGCGGCGGATGGGGTGCAAATATACGAATCAAAAAATTATTCAAAATAAAATCTTCGGCCAAATTGAGAGTACCCTGCGCACAATCACGCCAATTTTTAGGCTAAAGCCACGCAGCCGGAACGCCTTTTACTATATTTGCGCAATTTAAAGAAGAGTCGAGAGCGAAAGGCTGGTCATAGTTCAACGTACGAAGTACCCAATAATCGTATTTCCTGAAGCCTTCAACTTTCTTATCCGGTATTCCATATTTTCCTAATTGATGAAAGTTCTTAAGTTCGGCGGCACGTCGGTAGGTTCGGTTGACAGTATTAAGCAGGTCATCCAAATCCTGGAAAAAAGCATTTCAAAGGGCGAGCGCACCGCGGTGGTGTTCTCGGCCATGGGCGGAGCCACCAACCGACTGATCGAGATTGGCCGCATGGCTGCTGCGGGAAACCAGGAGTACTTTGAACTGCTGAAAGTGGTCGAAGAAAGGCACTTTGCCACCATTCGCGGGCTCATCAATGTCAAGCAGCAAAGCAGTACGTTTGCGGCCATCAAAGGTCTGTTCAACGAACTGGAAGACATCCTAAGGGGCGTGTCGCTGATTCGGGAACTGACCGACCGTACCCTGGACCTGATCATGAGTTTCGGCGAGCGGCTGTCAACCGTAATCATCACCGAAGCCCTCAAAAACAGGAATCTAAAGGCGGAATTCTGCGATGCGCGGCAGCTGGTACGTACCAACGCCCACTTTGGGATGGCCGAGGTAGACTTTCCGGTCACTAACCGGCTGATCCTCGAACACTTCGCCAAAACCTCCGCCTTGCAATGCATCACGGGTTTTATTGGCGCCACGCCCGAGGGCATCACCACGACGCTGGGGCGCGGCGGCTCGGACTACACGGCCTCCATTTTCGGAGCAGCCCTCGATGCGCAGGTGATCGAAATATGGTCGGATGTGGACGGTATGATGACTGCCGATCCGCGCAAGGTACCCAATGCGTTTACGATACCATCCATTTCGTACGCTGAGGCCATGGAACTGTCGCACTTTGGGGCCAAGGTTATTTACCCGCCCAGCCTTCAGCCTGCTTTTGCCAAAAGCATTCCGCTGAAAGTACTGAACACCTTCAACACCGATTTTGAGGGTACCCTCGTCAGCCGCGCCGCCAATTCCAAGGAATATGCTATTACGGGCATCTCATCCATCGACGACATGGCGCTGGTCAATATCCAGGGTAGCGGTATGATCGGTGTGGCGGGTATTTCGGCCCGGCTTTTCACGACTTTATCGGATAATAACATCAGCGTGATCCTCATCTCGCAGGCTTCGTCGGAACATTCGATCTGCTTCACCATCGACCCGCGCAACGCCGAACGCGCGCAGGTGGTTCTGGAAAAGGCCTTCGAGACCGAAATGGCTATGGGGGATATCGATAGTATCACCATTGAAAAAAACGTTTCGATCATCGCCATTGTGGGCGAGGGCATGCGGAAAAGCTCCGGGGTATCGGGCCGTTTGTTTTCAGTGTTGGGCAAAAACGGGATCAATATCATTGCCACGGCGCAGGGCTCCTCGGAGTTGAATATTTCGGTGGTTATTTCCAAGAATGACCTTTCCAAAGCCCTTAATGCCATTCACGGTGTTTTTTTTCTATCGGAAACCCGTTCACTGAATCTTTTCATCGTGGGCGTGGGTCTTATTGGGGGTACCCTACTGGAACAGGTGCGCAGCCAATCGGCCTTCTTGAGCGGAGAAAGGCTTTTGAAACTGAATATTGTCGGGCTTTCCAACACCCGGAAAATGTTGCTGGAACCCAGTGGCATCGCCCCCGACCACTGGCGCGACGAGTTGGATGCCCACGGGGTCAAAACCAGTATTCCGGCTTTTGTGCAGCGTATTATCGAGCTCAACCTACCTAACAGCGTATTTGTGGACTGTACCTCCGATAAGGATATCGTCAGGCACTATGGTACCTTGCTGGATGCCAGTATCTCGGTCGTGACGCCCAACAAGGTAGCCAATTCGGGCCGCTACGCCGAGTACCAGCGGCTTCAGCGTACCGCCTTACAGCGCGGCGTGAAGTTTCTTTATGAAACCAATGTAGGGGCGGGTCTACCCATCATCAACACAATTCAGGGCTTGATGGACAGCGGTGATAAATTCATCAAAATCGAGGCAATTCTGTCGGGTACCCTTTCGTATATCTTCAACACGTTCGGTCCGCAGGTACGCTTTGCCGATGTAGTGCGCGAAGCCAAGGCCAAGGGATACACCGAACCCGATCCACGCGACGACCTCAGCGGTACCGATGTGGCTCGCAAAATCCTGATCCTGGCGCGGGAGGTGGGGGTACCTATGGAGCCGGAAGAAGTGAAAATCACGCCGCTGTTGCCGGAAAACTGCTTGCAGGCTCCTACGGTCGAAGCGTTCTTTGCCGAACTGGAAAGCTCCAATGATTATTTCGAAAACCTGCTCAACGAAGCAGAGGCCCAACAGGGCGTACTGCGCTACATCGCCACGCTGGACAACAACCACGCTACAGTACAGCTTCGGGTGGTCGATGCCAGGCATCCGTTTTATAATCTCTCGGGCAGCGACAATATCGTATCGTTCACAACCGAACGGTATAAGGACCGGCCCCTGGTAGTAAAAGGCCCCGGAGCTGGTGCCGAAGTGACCGCCTCGGGCGTCTTTGCAGACATTATGAGTATTAGTAGTTATTTGGGATGAAGAAGTGGCAGAGTGGCAAAGGCATAGAGTGGCTTTTGCTTGATGAGCCAGGCGTTCTCACCCTCACTATTTTTTTACCACTTTGTACCTCAGTGCCTCTCTAGCTTTGCCACTTAAAAACATGAACTACATAAAAGCCTTCGCCCCCGCTACTGTCGCCAATGTGGCCTGCGGATTTGACATTTTCGGTTTCGCCGTGGACGAGCCGGGCGACGTGGTTGAGATCTACCGCCGCGACGAGCCGGGCATTGTGATCGCCGACATCACGGGCGACGAAGGCCGCCTGCCCCGTGACCCGCTCCGCAACGCCGTGACGGTCGTCATGCTGCGTTTGCTGGATCATCTCAAAATATTCGATTTCGGGTGTGAGGTAATTTTGCACAAGAATATGCCCCTGGGCAGTGGCATGGGCTCCAGCGCAGCCAGTGCGGTAGCGGGGATTTTCGCCCTTAACGAATTACTCGGCCAGCCGCTGACGCGCCAGCAATTGCTACCCTTTGCTATGGAAGGTGAGCGCATCGCCTGCGGGTCGGCTCACGCCGACAATGTAGGGCCTTCGCTCATGGGTGGTTTTCTGGTGATTCGCAGCTACCAGCCGCTGGATGTATTCCGCATTACAGTACCGGAGAATCTCTACTGTACCCTGGTCAATCCCGACATTGAGGTCAATACCAAGGACGCGCGCTTCATTCTGCGCAATGAGGTTTCTTTAAAAAATGCGATTTCACAAATGGGCAACGTCGCCGGTCTCATCGCTGGACTCATGCAGGAAGATTACGACCTGATCAGCCGCTCCATGGTGGACGTCATTGTGGAGCCCATCCGGGCCATTCTGATACCCGAATTCAACGAAGTGAAGCAGGCCGCCATCGCGCAGGGGGCGCTCGGTTGTAGTATTTCGGGAGCAGGGCCATCGATGTTCACCCTGAGCAAGGGCCGCGAAACTGCCGAGCGTGTAGGGAAAGCCATGCAGCAGAAATTTGCCGAAGCCGAAATCGACAGCAAAATATACGTGTCGGCCATCAATCGCGACGGGCCCAGGGTACTAGCTACCGCTTAAAAACGTAGCGAATCTTGTTTGATGACAAAGAGAACAGGCATATTCCGAACCGAAAACGATCACCCTGCTGGAGGATGAACTTTCCTTTTCCCAAAAAAGTTATTACTATTGAATCCCAATTGATGAAAAATATGGTAACGGTAACCGATAAAGCCAAAGAACGAATAGAAACACTGCGCCTTGAAGAAGGCCGCACCGATGAAAACCACATCCGCGTGGGTGTGGAAGGCGGCGGCTGCTCGGGCCTGATGTATAACCTCGAATTTGACACCAACACCCAACCTACGGATATGGTCTTTGAAGACAAGGGTATCCGGATTGTGGTGGATAAAAAAAGCATTCTGTACCTGGCAGGTACGGTGCTGGATTTCAGCGACGGACTCAATGGAAAAGGCTTTCAGTTCGTGAATCCCAACGCCACGCGTACCTGCGGATGCGGGGAGAGCTTCGCGGTATGATTTTGAAAGATAAGTTTTGATTAAGTGTGAATGATTAAAGCGTCGCGAGCTTCCACGCGGCGCTTTTTTTGTGTCCGACCGGGAAAGAATGCCGTTCGATTCGTGGAGCTGCACGCTCGGCGGTGTACGTAATCGCTTCCTCAAAAATTATGTTTTCGCGAAAATTTAGCGTTTTTTGTGGTTATAGCCCAAAATCAGCCTTTTCTATACTGGTGAAATCTATGCATTCAATTACTCATTCTCTCATCCAAAATTGACTTAAATGAAGCCTACTCTTTTAATTCTGGCGGCCGGTATCGGTAGCCGCTACGGCGGCGTCAAGCAGCTCGACCAGTTCGGCCCCCAGGGCCAGACCATCATAGATTATTCCTTGTACGACGCCATCCGCGGCGGCTTTGGCAAGGTCGTGTTTATTGTCCGCGATGAAATCAAAGACGACGTAGAAGCTACCTTTGCGGACCGGCTGCGGGGAAAAATCGATTACGACTTTGCCATTCAGGGTATCCAGTCGTACGTACCTGAGGAGTTGGGTACCGTCGAGCGGGCCAAGCCCTGGGGTACCGGCCACGCCACTTTGTGCGCCTGGCCCCAAACTGACGCCCCGTTCGCCGTCATCAACGCCGACGATTTTTACGGCCGGGAAGCCTTTGCCACGATGGCCAACTTCCTGACTACCGATACCGACGACACGCAGCACGCCATGATTGGGTATGAGCTCAAGCGTACCCTGTCCGAAAACGGCACGGTGTCGCGCGGGGTATGCATCGTGCGGTCCGATGGCAACTTGTCGTCCGTGGTCGAACGTACCAAGATTTTCCCTGATAAAGTAGGTAATATTTATTTTGAGGAAGACGACATCCTGACCGAGCTACCGCCTTTCACGCCCGTTTCGATGAATTTCTGGGGTTTCAAGCCCGCTGTATTTCCGCTCATTCAGAAGCAGTTTCAGAATTTTGCACGCGAAAACGCAAACAACCCCAAAGCTGAGTTCTATATTCCTACCATCGTGACGAACCTGATCTACCATCAGCTGGGGCAATGCCGTGTGTTCACGAGCCAGTCCGACTGGTTTGGCGTGACCTACCCTGAAGATAAGCCAACGGTACAGGCCGCTCTGAAAGCCCTGCACGACGCCGGCGAGTATCCGGCTGAATTATGGGCAAATTAATTGTGGATTAGTGGCTAAGATCCCGCCTGATTTCGCATTACCTATCCCGCCGCTATTCAGTTTTCGGGAATGTTTGTGGTTTCTGGATCGAAACTACGACGATATCATGCACCGGGTTACGGAGACTTCCGTAATCAAGCCCTTTCGGGTAGGTACCTCGGTGTCACTGCTGGAAATATCAGAGAAGTCTAATCATCTGATCGTGCAATTTCGGGGCGGTGATCTGGCCGATGAAGCGCTGCTTCGCGAACAGGTCACCGCCCTTTTTGATTTAGAAGCCGATCTCGCTCCCTTTTACGAACACCTGCGGACGGATTCTGATCTGGCTTTCATGGCTGACGACTACTACGGTCTCCGACTGATCGGCATTCCCGATCTGTTCGAGGCGCTGTGCTGGAGCATCATCGGGCAACAGATCAACCTCACGTTCGCCTACACGCTGAAACGTCGGCTGGTGGAACTGGTGGGCGAAAAAATCACCTACCAGGGTCATGTTTTCTACGGGTTTCCTACCCCCGAGCATATGGCCGCGCTTACGGTGGAGCAGTTGCGACTTTTGCAGTTTTCGGGCCGCAAGGCTGAGTACCTCATCGGTGTGGCTCGCGCCTTTGCAGCGGGCGAAATTTCTAAAGCACAATTGCTGGCCTTACCGACATCGGAAGCTATGGTACAGACGCTCACTTCCCTACGGGGTATCGGTGAGTGGACGGCCCACTACGCGCTGATGAAATCGCTGAAAATTCCGACCTCAGTACCCTATGGCGATGTGGGTCTTTACAATGCGCTCTTTACTCTAAAAGGACTTCCCAAACGGCCCAGCCGCGCCGAGCTGGCTTCGGTTTTTGATGCTTTCAAAGGGTGGGAAGCCTACCTTACCCTGTACCTGTGGCGAAGCCTGGCGGCTCCAAAGCCAAACGTTTAGTCGGCCTTCCTGTATAAGTACTTTATGATCAAAAAGTAGAGCAGGAACCCTAGACCCGCAACAATGGAAAGCAACCCAAAAATGATGGGGGCGTTATGGTCAAGGTTCAGGTCATTCACAATCATAAGTCCTGCACCTACACACACCAGTAGTATTCCGTATTTCAGGTTGGAATAGGCGTCGGGAGCGCTTGCGCTTTTTTGCAGAATCCACTGCTTTTCGGGTTCCAGATGCCCCAGTTCGACCATACGGGCCTTGATGCTGGATTCTTTGGCTACTCTCATGATCGTAACGATGCCCCAGAAGAGTAAGTAGGTAGTTCCAAGAGGAATCAGTATTCCAGCTAATGAGTTCATTTCTTTTCGTTTTTTTATAGTTAGAAATCGTTTGTCCCCATTGGACGCCGCCCTCTTTTGAAATGTTGCAGTTTTTTATTTTTTTACAGAAAATAATATTTCCTGCAACCCTGCGGCTCAGGTCTGCGTCGAACGGAAAACATGGTAGACGACGCAACACTTATCAGACGGATTCAGGCGGGCGACCGACACGCGTTCCAGTGGCTCATCAAGTCGCACGAGCGGCTCGTGTACGGAGTGGTGTGGAAAATCGTCAGGAATCAGGCCGACGCAGAGGATATCAGCCAGGAAGTTTTTTTGAAAGTACACGAAAAACTAGGTACCTTCCATCACGAATCCCGGCTCTCGACCTGGATTGCTAAAATTGCGTACAACCAGGCGTTGAGCCACCTAAGGAAACGCGATATTTTGCAGCATTCCGTGGATGTGGAAGATGAAGCATTTCGCGAGCGCATAACCGGCGAAGGTACCCTCCCCACCGAAAGTCTGGAAAACAAAGAATTGAAAAGAATAGTACACGATGCCATCGAGCAACTACCCCTACCTTACCGGACGCTCATCGACTTGTTCCATATTCAGGAGATGAGTTATGCCGAAATCGTGGAAATCAGCGGGTTCCCGGAAGGCACGGTAAAAAGCTACCTGTTTCGAGGACGAAAACTATTAAAAGATGCCATCCGCAGCCATAAGCATTTGATCGATTAGTAAGCAGAAACGACATGAAAAAGAATTGGTCTGATCAGGAATTACAGGATCTGTTTGAGAACGATCCCCAGGCTTTCGCCGACCTCGCCCGCACGAACCAGGAAGCGCAGATGTACGCCCTGCTTTTTGCTACTTTCCCAAAACTTGATGCCGTGCAGGTACCCTCTACACTCAGCGAACGGGTGCTTGCTCAACTCGAAGTACAAGAGGCGAAAGCTAAAAAGTGGCAAAATAGGCTACTGTGGGGGGGCATTGGGCTTACCATCCTGCTGGGCCTGACAATATCCTGGATGCTATCGCCCGAAATGGCAAAATCTTTTCAGGCAATCAGTGGCTACCTACCCTTCGTGGCGGCGGCAGTACTGGCGTTCTTTGGGTTAGAATTTTTGGATCAGAAATTGATTTGGGGCAAAGCGGAGGATGTGTTACTTGAATAAATTCCGCTTTAACCTAGTTCATCACTTCTTCAATAGCCCTTCCATCATTTTCTCGGCCACGAAGGTGTTGCCCGCTTCGGTCAGGTGCACGCGGTCGCTGGTCAGGATTCCTTTTTCTTCGTTTTTCGGATTGTTCTTTTCCAGGTACTCCTGAAAATCCTTCCGCAAATCCACGAGCGTCAGACCGTTCTTTTGGGCCAAATCCCGGATTTTGGCGGCGTACAGATTCAGGTCGCCGTCCTGCTCGTTGCTATAATCGGCCCGCTCGCCAATCACCGAAGGAGTACACAGAATCGGACGGATATTATTGTCTTTCAGCTTTTTAATAATGGCCTCGTAAAACTTTACGTACTTGTCCAGATCGGTGCCGGTGCCGTGGGTACGCTTGTGCCACACATCGTTAATTCCTACGTACACAAACACGACATCGGGCTTTTTGGCCAACACGTCATCCTCCATCCGCAGGTACAGGTCATAGATTTTGTTTCCTCCGATGCCTGCCCCGATCAGCTCATACTGGTCGCCCAGGCCTTTGTCCTGTAACATTTTGCGGAGCTGGGTGATGTAGCCTTTTTCACCTACCCCCGCCTGGGTGATGGAATCACCAAAAAATATCACCCGTAGGGGCTTATCCTGCTGCATGGCGAGTAGAGGAAGCACAAAAACAAAGAACCGGGCGTAACGCAAAAACTTTTTCATTGAGATCCAGAAAGTTTTGAAAATGTAAAAATCGGAATGTTCGCTACCAAAAGAATCGGTTTTCCCTATACTACCCATTTTTTTGGAACCCAGGCCCAGGTACCGCGTGCCAAATATTCCCGATTTATCGTAATTTCGTCCTTAGTGAGAAAACCGAGTCCATCTATATTTTCGGAAAAATCCTGCATCCATAGAGGAAAGGTACGTCAAAGGTTCCTTTCAAGAATAGGACGCCAATCGATTTATCAAGACAGTCCCCGACCTATATAAGCTAACATGCATTCTCTACGCCCTTAACCTTAGCCCTCCAAAGAGGTCACTGAACTAATGTCCGATTTTCCCCACTCCATTCTCCTAGAACAAATAAAGGCCATTCCCGAGGGGCTGTTGGTAGTGGATGCCAAAGGGAAAATCATCTCCTGCAACAAGGCCTATATCGACCTCTGGAACATGCCGCCGGCTATTGTCGAAGCGAAGGACGATGTGGCTGCGCTGAACTATGCCATGACGCAGGTCGAAGACGCCCAGGCTTTTTTTGACAGAGTGCAGGAATTGTACGCCTGCCAGACGCCCCGTTCGGTTAGGGATGTACTACATTTCAAGGATGGGCGAGCCATCCAACGCTTCGGAAAGTCGATCATTGGGAGCGATGGAATCAGCCACGGCTGGGCTATGTATTTCAGGGATATAACCGATCAATACAGAAACGAACAGGAATTACAGCGGCAAAAGAACCTTTACCGGGACGCCCTGGAAGGTACTTCAGATGCCTTTGTATCTTTTGATTTCGACTGGAACATCCTCTATATTAACGGAAAGGCCACTGCCTGGGGCAATTTACCGGCCGACGAGATCATCGGCACAAATCTGTGGGAGGCCTTTCCGCAGCTAGTGGGAACAGACCTTGCTTTGGTGTACCGTACCTGTATGGAAACCCGTCAGCCCCGGCATACGGAGTATTTCTCGGCTGCTGTCAATCGCTGGTACAGCGTTAAGGTTTCACCCATCAGTCAGGGACTATCGGTTTTTATTGCTGATATAACCGATACCAAAAAAGTTGAAAAAGAAAACCAGGAAAGGGAAGATCAGTTTCGTTTGATGGCTAATTCTATCCCGCAACTGGGCTGGATGGCCGATAGCGAGGGTTGGATTTACTGGTACAACGACCGCTGGTACGAGTACACAGGTACTACCCTGGATGAAATGAAAGGATGGGGATGGAAGCGAGTCCATCATCCCGACCACGTCGATCAGGTGGTGGCAGTAGCGGAAAAAGGTTGGAGAATGACCGAACCCTGGGAGCTGACCTTTCCGCTGCGCCGCCACGACGGTGAATACCGCTGGTTCCTTACCCGGATTTTTCCTGTCAAGGACGTCACGGGAGCGGTCACGCACTGGATAGGTACCAATACGGATATTCATGACCAGCTGGAATCCGAAAAAGTCCTCAAACGCAGCGAAGAACAGCTGAAGCAGCTCTCCGATTTTATGCCCCAGATTGTGTGGACCACCGATGACAAGGGGTACCATGATTTTTTCAATCAACGGTGGTATGAGTTCACCGGTCTGTCATTTGAGGAAACTAAGGATACGGGCTGGGCGCTGGTACTGCATCCTGACGACTTTGAGCCCACCTGGAAAAAATGGAGCCATTCTTTGCGGACCGGCGATCTGTACGAAACCGAATACCGCATGAAACGCGCCGATGGCGCGTACCGCTGGCTGTTGGCCCGTGCCATGCCCCTGCGCAACGAAAGCGGCGAGATAGTCCGGTGGTTTGGTACCTGCACCGACATTCACGACCAGAAAGTAGCATCCGACATCCTGGAACACAAAGTAGCCGAACGTACCCGGGACCTGCAGGAAGCCAACAGCTACCTGCACAGCATCAACGAGGAACTACGGCAGTTCAACTACATTGCCTCCCACGACCTGCAGGAACCGTTGCGGAAAATCATGATCTTCGCCGAACGCATCAGAGCGCAGGATTACGACCAATTGAGTGAGGGTTCGCGGAGCTTTCTGGAACGGATGTCCGTTTCGGCGGAGCGAATGTCGGTCTTATTGAAAGATCTGCTGGATTTCAGCAGCACGCAACGGGAAGAGCTTTTCATCCAGGTGAACCTGAACGATACGATCAAAGATATTGAGAACGACCTGGAATTATTGATTGCGCAAAAGTCGGCAGTGATTCAAAAAGAAGAACTACCTACCCTGAAAGCCATTCCCCTGCAAATGCACCAATTGTTCTATAATATGATCAATAATGCCCTAAAATTTACTTTACCCCATCAAAATCCCGTCATTCAAATTAAAGGTACCCTGGCGCTGCCTCAATTGGTCCAGGAATGGGCGTTAGCGCCGGACGCCAGGTACTTTCATCTCACTGTGACCGACAATGGTATCGGCTTTGAGCAGGAATTTGCTGACCGGATTTTTGTATTATTCAAACGGCTCCATAGCCAGAAAACCTTCCAGGGTACCGGTGTGGGACTGGCGTTGTGCAAAAAAGTAGTGGAAAACCATCATGGTCGGATTTGGGCCGAATCAGAACCTGACCGGGGGGCTACCTTTCACGTGGTTCTGCCCCTTCTGTGACTTAAATCCATTGTTTTAAACGATCAAGCCCTTCACCGTATCACCTCCACCACTGGTGCATCCACCGCGTAGCGCAGCAGAAACGAACAGCCGGGTTGTAGATCGACCGCCCGACCGGCTGGCAGCCGAAGCTTATGAATTCGCTGGTCTATGAGCGCCTGTACCAGCGCATTTTCACCTTCCAGGATACAGGTAAGAACTTCGCCGTACAGCACGGGACCGTCGGCCGTAGGATAGTCCGGAGCAAAAACCTGCGCGGGGGTACCCTGCCGCACTATTTTGCCTTCCTCAAGAGCGACTACATGGTCGCCCAGCCGGAAAATCTCGCCCAGATCATGCGTGACCAGTACCACCGTAAGCTGGTAGTGCTGCTGAAGCTTCAAAAGGTACCCCTGCAGTCGGTGCCGCATGGAACGGTCGAGGGCCGAGAGGGGCTCGTCGAGCAAAAGCAAGCGGGGCCGGGGTACCAGCGCCCGCGCCAAAGCCACGCGCTGTTGCTGTCCACCCGAAAGTTGATGGGGTTTTCGGTCCGCCAACTGTGTCAGTTCCATTTCCCGCAGTAGCTCCTCCACCCGTGTCGGGGCTTCGCCTTTTTCCAGGGCATAGGCCAGATTCTGCCGCACCGTGAGATGGGGGAAGAGTGCATAATCCTGAAAAACAAGGCCCGCTTTTCGCTGTTGGGGAGGCAGGAAAATAGACGTTGAAGTATCCAGCCAGACATCACTTCCAAAAGCAATACGACCGGCTTGTGGCTTGACCAAACCTGCCACCAGTCGCAGCAGGGTAGTCTTGCCCGCCCCCGATGGCCCCGTGAGTATTGTAATGGCCCCGGCTTCGATCCGCATCGACACATCGAGCGCCACTGCTCCGGTGGCGGTGCGCATCGAGTGCCGAAGCTGTAGATCAAGCGGAATAGCGGACACGGAGGCGGTGGTTAAGTAGATATACCAAGAGTAGTATGGCAAAGGTAATCACGAAAAGCACGAGTGCGTACTGGTTGGCAGCCGGATAATTAAGGGCCTCCACTTCATTGTAGATGGCTACCGAGGCTACCTTGGTAACGCCCGGAATATTGCCGCCGATCATCAATACTACGCCAAACTCACCCACGGTATGGGCAAAGGTAAGGACCAAAGCCGTCAGGATGGCCGACTTGCAATTGGGTAACAGGACTTTGAAAAAAGTAGTCCATGCACTTTTTCCCAACGTATAGGAAGCTTCTCGCAAAGATGGGGGCAACGCCTGCAAACCCGCCTGCAAAGGATAAACCATAAACGGCAAACTGTAAATGACCGAAGCCACCACCAGGCCCGGAAACGAAAACACGAGCCTAAGCCCCAGCACTTCTTCGATCCAGCCGCCAAAGGCATAGGAAGGACTGAATGCCAGCAGCAGATAGAATCCCAGTACTGACGGAGGTAATACAAGGGGCATTCCGATGACAGCTTCCACCAGTACCCTCCCCCGAAACTTACTGTACGCCAACCAATACGCGATTGGTAGCGCTACCCCAAACAAAATCAGGGTAGTGAGCGAAGCGAGCTTGAAGGTAAGAATCAGGGGTTCGGGGTTCAAAGTTGACAGTTGACAGTTGACAGTTGACAGTTGAGAAAAACCGGGCTTGCAGCTACCTTACTTTCATAATTGGAAAAAACTTTGCCGCTTTGTGCCTATGGGCCTTTGTCCCTCTTTTCAGCTACCTACTCCACGGAATAGCCGTATTGCTGGAAGATAGCGCGGGCTTTTTCGGAGTACAGGAAGTCATAAAATTGCTGACTCTTTTCGCGTTTGGGAGACGATTCGCTGTGTTTTAGCAATATAGCGGCCTGATCGATATGCGCGTAGGCGGTAGAATCCAGGGCAGTCCAGCGGCCTTTTCCTTTCATCTCGTGCGATAGGACGACGGACAAGGCTGTAAAGCCCACATCGGCCGCGCCGGTAGCGATGTACTGGGTGGTCTGGGCAATGCTTTCGCCAAATACCAGTTTGGAGTTCACTTGTTCGAAAAGACCGGCTTCTTTAAGTACCTCTACGGCTGCCCGTCCATACGGAGCTGTTTCGGGGTTGGCCAGGGCAATTTTCTTCACGCCAGCTTGCGTAAGCATCGTCAAATCGGGCGTAATGGTGGAGTCGCGCGTCCACAGTACTAGGGTACCCCTGGCATAAATTTTGGGCGGATTGTCGGCCCCGCCGTTAACGAAAATTTCCTGCGGATAGCGCGTATCCGCCGATACGAATACGTCGAAGGGGGCACCTTGTTGAATCTGCGTCGTCAACTTACCCGATGAACTCACGACGATATCCAGCTTGGTACCCGACTCGCGCTCAAAGGTTTTCTGCAACTCCTGCATCACAAACTGCACGTTGGCCGCTGTGGCCACCACCACCTTATCGTTGGGCTTGGAACAGCAGATCAGCCCTACCATGAAAAAAATCACTACCGTGATCCGTACTATCGGTTTGCCCATAAATGCCTACCCTTTCCTCAACATAGGTTATGAGGTAAAGGTAGTGAAGACACCGGGAATAAGAAAAAGAGGGTACCTAGCCGCGCATGTTTTTCATGACCTCCTGCAAAATGCCCACCACTTTTTCGGTTTGCTCCTTGCTGGGGGTAGTGTCCCAGTTGCCCACAATTCCATTGCTGCCCAGGTAGATTCCATCCTTGCGGGCAATGAAGTTGGCACCCTCCGTGCTGAGCTTGTACTGAATGTCGCTCTGGGGAATGAGGCAGGAAAGCTGCCCCGAAACCGGTATCAGTTCATCGTCGTTGAATATGGGCTTGGCGCCCAGGCCCATACAGTTGACCACCACCTTTTCGGGCAGGGCGTCGATATCTTCCAGCTTTTTGATTTCGTGGATTTTCACCTTCCCGCCAAACGCCAGAAAATCCTGCAGGTGATAATGCAGGTACGAAGGGATATTGAACATCAGATTCGAGCGACGCGTCACGAAATCCGCGGCAAAGGGATGCTCTTTTTTACCCAACCGTACTCGTTCCGGAATCAATCCCGGGATTTCATACACTTCTCCGCCCGCGCTATGTTCTGAGGCGGTAGGTACCTCATTCCGCACACTATACTCATCCGTCCAGCAGGCGATGTCGTTAAGGCCCAGCAAAAACTGGAACCGTCGAAAAGAGTAGCGGGTGGCGTCTTCCCAAACACCTCGGAACTCTGGCTTGGCCACCGCCGGATCACACACCCGCGAGGCCGGCGACCAGGTACCCGTAGCCAGGTTGCTGGTCACATTGGGGGGTACATCCTTCGTGTAGATCGTGACCTCACAGCCGCTTTCCTGCAACAGGCGAGCGGTGGCGATACCCACCGTGCCACAACCCAGCAACGCTATCTTTCGCTCGGGCGTAGCCATCACCAGGTTTCGGGCCATGTTGCCCGTTCCCCACGAAAGCGACCAGCCGCTACCCCCGTGCCCATAGTTGTGTACGATGGTTTTACTTCCCAGTTGTTCGGCTTCTATGCGCGGGCCCGAGGGGCGAAACGGGCGCAACCCGACGGTTTCCTTAACGATGCGATCCATCGAAAGACGGAGCTTGGGAATCTGGTGGTAGCCGCGATTGATGTAGAATTGCTTGTCGGCGTACTGCGGGCCGGGTGGTACAGGCAGTGACACCCGCCGACAGGGCCAGGCTACCCAGCCCGGCTTTCTGGAAAAAAATTCTGCGGTTCATGGGAGGAAAAAGAAATGTGCGCTCGCGAATGATTCTCCTTAAAAATAGGCACACAAAAAGTTGTCAACAAACAATATCCTGCATTAATTTATCATTTCGGAATAATATTTTATTAATAAGTTAATTTGTACAATTATTCATTTTTAAAATACTAATCTACCAAATCTATGCGTCTCCTCCTTACTTTTCTTTTTGTCTTGACTGGATTCCTTGCTCAGGCGCAAGTCGTGGAATTTTATGGATCTCCGGCTTCCGTCATTTCGTCGGGAGCCATTATTCCCGAAGGCAAAAAAATGCTGTGGACGAGTGGCTCTACCGGCAGCATAGCCGATAGCACAGCGCGGGCAGGTACCCGGGAGCAATTTGGCGATACCAAAACGCAGGCGTTGAGTATTCTGGCCAATTTTCAGAAAACGCTTACCGAAAAAGGGTTGAGCCTGAAAGATGTGCTCATGCTGCGGGTGTACCTGGCCCCCGACAAAAGCACGGGAAAGCATGACTATCAAGGCTGGTACGATGCCTACGCGCAGTATTTTGGCACGGCCACCAATCCTACCAAGCCCATTCGATCCACGATCGGCATCGCGGGCCTGGCCAACACGGATAAGTTTATTGAAATAGAACTGGTAGCGGTATATCCCTAGCTAGGTACCCCAAATAATGAGCAGGGAATTGACCAACGGGATTCTGGGATTTTAGCTAGATTTCGGACTTTTTCATCACGGTTTTCAACTCCTTATTTCGAGGTACCCTGCCATGCGTACGATCCTGCTCCTTTTCCTATCCAACCTGTTCATGACGACGGCTTGGTACTGGCACCTTAAGTACCGGGAAACTGACTTGTGGAAAGTCATTCTCATCAGTTGGCTCATCGCCTTGGTCGAGTACTGTCTGGCGGTACCTGCCAACCGGATCGGCTCGTACCAGTTCAATGCCTTTCAGCTGAAAACGATTCAGGAGGTGGTCAGCCTTGCGGTATTTGTGGGTTTTGCCGCCTTTTACCTCAAAGAGCCCATCCGCTGGAATTACCTAGTGGGGTTTGTGCTGATTGTGCTGGCGGTCTTTTTCATTTTCAAGAAATGGTAGCCCTGGGCGTGACGACCTCTCACGGCAAATAAGCGTTCGTTATTTCCCAAAATCCTGCTTATTTTTCCCAATCCATAATTCGTCTTCTTCTCCTCCCTCCATGCTCTACCGCTACCGCGTCCTGATTTTTCTTTTCTCACTTTCCATGATCACTTACCTCGACCGGGTGTGTATTTCGGTGGTAGGTAAGCGCATGAAGGACGACCTTAACCTGACCAATGAGCAGTTTGGATGGGTACTGGGGGCATTTTCGCTGGCCTACGCCCTTTTCGAGATGCCCACCGGTGCTTTGGGTGATCGCCTCGGACCTCGACGGGTACTGCTCCGCGTAGTGCTGTGGTGGTCGTTGTTCACGGCCCTGACAGGAGTAGCCTCGGGGCTCATCGCGCTCATTGTCATTCGGTTTCTGTTCGGCATGGGTGAAGCGGGTGCCTACCCCAATAGCTCGATCGTGATTGCCCGCTGGTTTCCGGCGGTCGAAACGGGCCGGGCGCAAGCCTTCATCTGGGGTGCCGGACGGTTGGGTGGTGCGTTGGCACCTCTTGTCATGGTACCCCTGGCCGCCAACGCGGGTTGGCGGGCGTCGTTCTGGGCGATGGGGCTGGTGGGGGTGGTGTGGGCAGCGGCCTGGTACTGGTGGTTCCGCGATTTTCCTAGAGAAAAGAAAGGTATCACCGAAAAAGAACTCACCTACATTCAGGAAAGTCGCCGGTTTCGTCCGCAAGCTCATGGTTTGGCATGGGGCGCGCTACTCCGCAGCCGTAACCTGTGGGCGCTGGTAATCATGTTCCATTTCTACATGTACGGAGCGTACTTCTTTTACAGCTGGATGCCCATCTATTTGCAGGAAGGCCGTCATTTTTCCGAATCTGAAATGCAGCTTTTTTCTACGCTGCCCTTCCTTTCGGGAGCCGTAGGGTGCTTCACGGGCGGCTTTCTGAGCGACTGGCTGGTCAAGCGGTATGGTCTGCGCATCGGCCGCGCCAGTGTGGGACTGGTGGGCATGGGGCTCTCAAGCGTGGTGATGTGGACTTCGGCTTTGACGAGCGATAACGTCACGGCGGCCTACCTACTTTCGGCCGGCATGTTGTTCAAGGATTTGACGCTACCCGTTTCTTTCGCGGTCTGTGTGGATATTGGCAAGAACCGCGCCGGCACGGTATCGGGTACCATGAACATGATTGGGCAGCTAGGCGGATTCTTTCTGGCAGTTTTCTTTGGTAAAATCGTAGACTGGGCAGGCGACTACAATTACCCACTCTACATCATAGGTACCCTACTCGGGATCAGCAGCTTGCTGTGGCTGGTGATCGATCCTACGGAAGAGCTGACGTGGAAGGTGGCTCCGGCCAATGACCCGGGACTGCTGGACGGGTAGGTATTGAATCAATGCGGTTCTTCCATGAAAATTTGCAATTCATGAATTGCAAATCCAAGCATCAAAATTGAAGCTAGATACTATTATTACTACCGCTTGCACCTATACAAATCGTACAAAGGTTTTAGGGCCGCAAAATTGATCATGGCACCCGCCACGCAGTACATGCATACCTTTTTCTGCACGGTGATCATCTTGTAGAGGTAATGCGCCCCGCCAAAGGCCTGGCCGAGTACGATTCCCCCCAACAGCAGATCGAAGAATTTGGTGTATTTACCTCCCCGGTTTCCAGCCGTAGCCACCAAAATCGTAGCGGCATACGCCATCAGGCTAATGGGCGCATCGGGAATTCCCAGAAGCTCGGCATCTTGGGACGAATTGACACGATCAGAATCAAATACCTTGGCGGGTAAGTCGGGCAAATGTTTGATATAACCCAGCTGGAATAGTGAAATCACGCTGAAATCGACGAGTCCGGCGGCGGCCAGAGCCGCGATCCGGCGACGGCTTACGACGGCCTTACTGTCGTCAGCGCGCATTTTGTCAATGACTGAAATATTTTGGGGCATAGGGCTTAAAAAATTTGAGTGAATCAGTACCTATCACTACTCAAACTTTAAATTGGTATGCCAGAAGAATTTATTAAGGTACCTCTCCCCTATTTTACCACAATTTTCTTTACTTCCTGTCGATCGGTATAGCGTACCCGCAACACATATAGTCCCGGAGTCCAGCGCGCCGTAGACAGCGTCTTTTCAGCATCGGCGGTGAGTGTGATATTTTCCTGCAAGATTTGTCCACTGATCGATATTATATCCAGCAATCCATTCAGCGGACTTCGCACATGCAGGTACCCCTCCGCCGGATTGGGGTAGACGATGAAAGTGGAATGCGGGACAGGTTCTACCGCAGTAATGGTAACGGGTAGCACATTCGTCAGCAGTCGTATGCCACCGCCATAGGTACCTACAGCTACGTCGGGCTTGCCGTCTCCCGTGTAGTCGGCGACGGTCGCCTGAAGGTAGGCCCCCAGCCTGGGCGCAGTAGCTCCGTTGCCAGCCTCCACCAGCAAACTATCGCGGCGACTCCACTGCCCCCAGGTACCGGTATGGAAAATCCGTACCATACCCGTTTGGTCGGCCGTGAGTAGGTCGGGCTGGCCGTCGAGGTTAATGTCCGCAACTGCCACACTGACGAAGCGGCCCGCAAAGTTGGTACCTACCCCGGCCAAGTTTTCGGTTTGAAGCTGGTAGGCGGGCTGTTTGGCCGTACCCGTGTTCAGGTAGTGTACGATATTACCTTGTGCCTTACCGACAAGTAAATCCAGATCGCCATCCTGATCGGTATCGTAAAAATAAGGGATATCACTTGCCTGTGCTCCAGGCAATGTAATAGTAATAGCCTCATTCACAGACAACTGAACGGCCTGGCCTCGAGCGGCGCGATTGGGTAGATAGCGGTATTCGATCCCCTGAAACGAGACACCTGAAAAACCCAAGTCAGGTACCCCATCACCGTTGAAGTCGGCCCATTGGGGCTTGATGTGAGTAAGCTGAAATGTTTCCGACAGTTTAAGGTACTCTTCGCCTACCCAGTCAAAACGGGGCGTTTTGGCATCGCCTGTATTTCTAAACAATTGTAAGCTACCCCGGAAACCCGTTTCGCCCCGAACGCCCCCCGTACCTACCAGCATATCCTGGTCGCCGTCACCGTCCACGTCAAAAAAGGCAGGAGCGGCATTTTCGCCAATGTCGATCATCTGATCCTGCAAAAAGTTTTTCTGCCTGAGCTCGAAGGTAGGATTGCTGTCCGTGCCGGCGTTGTGGTAGTACCAGGTGGATGCCTGGAAGTCCATCAGGTTGCCCTCATTGGCATACACATTGGGTGCCGCCAGCAAATCCTTTACGCCATCGAAGTCGACATCCTCGGAATAAACGGCCGGAAAAATGGTGAAATTAACGGGATTCTGAGCGGGATAATTCACATCGAAGCTCGTGAAATCAGCCACCCGGTTGGTACCCGTATTGACCAGCCGCGCCACGTTGTCGCAGGTGACGTGGCCCATGAGCATATCCTTTTTGCCGTCGCCGTTGAGGTCCTGGATCAGTATGGCGTTTCCGGCGTGCAGAATGCGGCCATTGGAGGTACCTCCACCCACGTTTTCGACCGCCCCGCAGTCGACTCCCAATTTAAAATCGTTGCAGTGTTCCTTGACGAAATTTCCCCAACACAGGCCGTTCCGGATGAATTCGAGACTATCGGGTACCCCATAGCGTTCCATGCTCATGTTCTGGTGCATTTCCACGAAATTCCCCAATATCTCGTAGGTGATGATATCCAGGTCGCCGTCGTTGTCTACGTCGGTCAGGGCGGGAATGTCCGTAGCTACTACCAATAAATTGATCGGTCCCGAAAAACCCACCGAGTTCAGTAGCGGTTTGAATAGCTTCCACGACCAGGTACTGCCATTCTGTATTTTTTTATACACTTTGACGCCCTGTGGCGTGTGGGTGAAGAGGTCTTTGCGTCCGTCTTTATCATAATCCACGAGCAGCATCCAGTTTTCCATCGGCGGAAAAAGGGCTTCGTAAGCCGGCGCGTGTCGGTAAGTTTTAGTAGCGGCGTTGCCCAGAAAAGTCGTGACCCGATTGGTGGTGCGGTCAAAGGCGACGAGGTCGTCGGTACCGTCTCCATCCAGGTCCATCGTCGAGAACTGCCCGGCGTTCAGGCCACCCGCCCAGGGGTTAAGCAGGTTTTTTCCCGCACGCGTGACAGTAGCGGTAGTATCCAGTCGGAACCAGGCCTGCTGGGCCACCGTTGAATTGGTAAGTAGGCTTAACCCCAGGAAGTATAGGTAGACAATGCGTTTCATTGAGGATAATTTCGCCTAATTTTGTTGGGGAAAGCGATTAAACCCGTATGGTTTTTGAAAACGGCCCGGCGCTCCGGTTGATGGGTTTTGGATTGCCCTACTTACCTAAACGCAAAGCCTCCGCCGATTGTCATAAAAAGATTAAAAATGATGGAAATAACACCCGAAGCACTCTATAAAATTTATTTGAGAAATCCTACTATCAGCACCGATACGCGGAAAATTGAAGCGGGAAGTCTGTTTTTTGCCCTAAAAGGAGAGAAATTCGATGGCAATGCCTTCGCCAAAAATGCCCTGGAAAATGGCGCATCCTACGCAGTAGTAGACGACCCCGCGGTAGTGGAAGACAAGCGGTTTCTGCTAGTTGAAGACGTACTTACTGCTCTGCAGAACCTGGCCAGACATCATCGCAGTACCTGGGAGATTCCGGTTATAGCCCTGACGGGCTCGAATGGAAAAACCACCACCAAGGAACTCATCGCGGCCGTATTGGCCAAGAAGTACCGTACCTACGCTACCCGGGGCAACCTCAACAACCATATTGGGGTACCCCTCACCATTCTGGCGGTAAATCCCCAACAGTACGACATGGTAGTGGTAGAAATGGGTGCCAACCATCAGGGGGAAATAGCCACACTGTGTACGATTGCCCAACCCACACACGGACTGATTACCAACATTGGCAAAGCGCATCTGGAAGGATTTGGCGGTCTGGCGGGGATCAAAAAAGGCAAGGGAGAATTGTATGCCTACCTGTCTAAGAAAAAGCGGGTTGTATTCGTCAACACGCAGAATGAGGTACTGATGGAAATGGTAAGCAAGAAACACTCGTTCGGCGAAATTGTATTCTACGGTTCCGAAAATTCGGCGGTGAATCCGACCTTACTCGAAGACGTACCCTTTGTGACGTACGAAAATCAGGAAAAGCAGGCCATTACCACCCACCTGCCCGGTCGGCACAATTTCGAGAATATCTGTGCGGCGTTGGCCATAGGCCATTACTTTGGGGTACCCGGCGACGACGCCCACCGGGCTATCTCGGAATACCAGCCCGACAACAACCGCTCGCAGGTATTCTACAAAGGGAGCAATACGATCACCCTCGATGCATATAACGCCAATCCCAGCTCGATGGAGGCGGCCATTGATCATTTGACCAAGAGCGTAGCTACCCGTAAAATGGTAATTCTGGGCGATATGCTCGAGCTGGGCCACGATGCCGAAGCCGAACACCGGGCGCTTGGCGAAATGCTGGCACAATGCAATTTTGATCTGGTAATCCTGACAGGGCCGCTTATGCAGCACGCTCTACCCGCGCTGCCCAAAGCCTACTATATCCCCGATAAATTTTCGCTGCACAACTGGCTCATGGATCATCCGCAGGACGATACCCATATTCTTATCAAAGGTTCGCGCGGCATGGGTCTGGAAAGCGTCGTGCAGTTTTTGTGAGGTAAATCTTAAAGAATAGCGTATTTTGGGAACGGTTCTACATGACCCTTCCTTTTTTTATTTCTAAACTCTACGACTTTTATGAAAAAAGAAATCACCCGTTTCGACGTGGGCTCCGTTGCCCTCATGGCCGGAACTGTCATGGCTGTGGTCAGCCTATTGTTCTGCCTTTTATTTTTCTCGGTGCTTTCTATGCCGTTCACCGGCAAGTCGTTAGGAGGCTACGAGCGCGGACTTGTTTTTGGAGGTGGTATCTTCTTTGTGATATTGGTACCTATTATATATGGCGTGGTAGGTATGATATCAGGTGCTTTATCTGCCGTTGTCTATAACTTCGTTGCGGGGCGCATTGGGGGTATAAAAATCTATATTCGCGAGTAAGGACGCATAAAAAAGGCCGGAGAATTGATCTACCGGCCTTTTTTGCAAATATCGAACGCTATACTATGACGCTTACAAGTCAAACGCTTCTTTGATCTTATCGACGTAATCTAGTTTCTCCCAGGTAAACAGTTCTACTTCTACCTCTTTTTCGGTACCATCGGCGCCTTTGAAGGTCTTCTTCACTACTTCATTGACCCGCCCCATGTGGCCATAGGCGGCCGTTTCGGAGTAAATAGGATTACGCAGTTTCAGACGCTCCTCGATGGCGTAGGGACGCATATCGAAGATTTCCTCGATTTTGCGGGCAATGGCCCCGTCGTTCAGATCCACTTTGGAGGTACCCTTGGTATCCACGAAAAGTCCGCAGGGCTTGGCTACCCCGATGGCGTACGAAACCTGCACCAGCACTTCGTCGCACAGGCCGGCAGCCACCATGTTTTTGGCGATGTGCCGCGTAGCGTAGGCCGCCGAGCGGTCTACTTTGGAAGGATCCTTGCCCGAGAAAGCACCACCACCATGGGCACCCTTGCCCCCGTAGGTATCCACAATAATCTTGCGGCCCGTCAGTCCCGTATCTCCGTGCGGTCCACCGATCACGAATTTGCCAGTAGGGTTGATGTAGTAGGTAATGTCGTCGGTAAATAGTTTCTGCAATTCCTCCGGCAGTGTGGCTTTTACCCGGGGAATGACAAAGGAAATAATATCGGACTTAATTTTCTCCAGCATATCCTGCTCGCTGGCAAAATCATCGTGCTGCGTCGACACCACAATGGTATCGATGCGCTGGGGTACGTTGTCGTCACCGTATTCGATCGTTACCTGCGATTTAGCGTCGGGCCGGAGGTAGGGGATCAGTTCGGGTTCGTTGTTGCGAATATGGGAAAGTTCTTTCAAAATGCTGTGCGCCATATCGAGCGCCAGCGGCATGTAGTTGCTGGTTTCGCGGGTAGCATAACCGAACATCATGCCCTGGTCACCGGCGCCCTGCGCGTTGGCCTTAGACTCAAAATCCTGACTTTCAGCCGCGCGATCTACGCCCTGGTTGATGTCGGCGCTCTGGTCGTGAATGGCGGATAAGATACCGCAGGAGTTGGCCTCGAACATATACTCGCTTTTGGTGTAGCCAATCTTGCGGATTACCTCCCGGGCAATTTTCTGCACATCCAGGTAGGTATTGGTTTTTACTTCACCAGCCAGCACTACCTGACCCGTAGTAACTAAGGTTTCGCAGGCCACCTTGCTACTGGGATCCCACGCCATGAAGTTGTCAATGAGGGCGTCCGAAATCTGATCGGCTACTTTGTCGGGGTGTCCTTCCGACACAGACTCCGAAGTGAATAAATAAGGCATAAATTAGTTGACAGTTGAAAATGGAAAGTGACTGGAACTGATACAGTGATACACTACATACTGGATTCGAACACTGGCTTTCAAAAGAAACCAGTTAGCTTGGGTCCAGAAAGTAAGGCGGGAGGATGAACTTTTTGGCTTTTAGAAAGAGAGGATGGCTACCATTCGGCTGCCAGTTCTTCCGTCAAACCCACATCGTTCCTGTACCACCGTGGTGTTCAGCCCGGTTGGCGCTTCCGCCGAAGCTTCTGGATGCAGATGCAAAATTGAATTTTTTTGAGAAATTAACCAAATTTTGAATCGTTGGCACTAGGCAAATAGATAACGGATTCATATAATCGCCTGTCAAACAACCAACTAGGCAAAACAAAATATTAATTTCGCAAGAAATAGCCGTACCTCTGTTTTCCTATTCTGTCCAATAGGATATAAGTCAGAACCGCTTCATCAGCGCATCAAACATTCCCAGGGTGAAAGCCCATAAAGGTACCGTAACCATAACCCGCAGATCGTCCAATAGCGAGGTATCTTCATCCATGAAAGCAAACAGCCGGGGCGTCGGATTACGCTGGTAGAGCCGGGTGAATATGTCCTTTCCCGAATGACGCTCTTTCAGCAGCACATTGAGCAACGTACTGTCGAGTAATCGTTTGAAGTTCTGCCGTATCGTCCGTTTGGGGTACAGTGGCTTCCCGGCCGTCAGTAGCTGGCTCACCAATTCCTGCGTGAAGCGTTGGGTACGGCTGAATGCGTAACCCGTGGAAGCCTTGACATAACCTCCCGAGGTACCGATCCGGATGACGTGATTCCGCTTGGAAGTTTTGGGGCGTTCATCAGTCATCGGAATCACACCAAACTCCTCATCCTCGATGTTAAAATCGGTAATTTTCAGGAAATCCCGTATATAGGTATGGAGTTCCCGACTGTATTCTTCGGGGAGCAGCAAGGTATCAGAAAAAACGGTGTATTCCACCAGCGCCCGGTTGGCAGAAATAGGTAAAACGTAGCCAAACCGTACTCCGATCCCCTCCTGCTCAACCCGGTAGTCCATCATGATAGGGCAGGTAGGATCAAAAGTGGCATTCGATGTGGTAATTTCCCAGCCCTTGAAATGCTGAAGGAGGTTATGCCGTTTCTCATTTTCGAGCGAAAGCGGCGTTATGCTGTCAAATACGTAGTCGGCAATGAACTGCCCGGAATCCGTAATCACAAATCCTCCGTCGGTTGTGTCGGTGAGGCGTTCGATGGTAGCAGTCAGAAAGGAGATGTTCGGATTAGAGGCAAGATCGGTGCGAACAAAATCATAGAAATCCAGTCCTTTGATCCATTTGTAAGTATACTCTCCCAAATCCAGTTTTTTCTCGAAACCGCCACCATAAAAATAAGCCTGTTGCCATTTGCGAAAGACTATGGCGTCGAAGGTACCCTGTCCCTCTTTTTCCCAAAAACACCAGGTTCTGTCATTTTTTTTCTTTTCGTCCTTCTCGATAATCAGGATACTCTTGTTGCGAAGTACTGACCGATTCATATAGTAGGCCAGGCTCAACCCGGCCAATCCGCCGCCCGCAATAATATAGTCGTAGCGTTTCATAGATGACCAATGGCTGGTGGATGGTGGCTATTGGCTTCCTGCAAACACTTGTGATCCATGGGATTAATCTACTGATTCAGAGAAAAAAAACCAAAAGCCCGCATCCTGTTACGGACATGGGCTTTCATTATAAAAAATCGAACCATCCACTCAGATAGGTACATTGACATGCCGCTCGGCGTGGTAGCTGGAGCGCACCAGCGGGCCTGATTCCACGTACTTCAAGCCCCGTTTCAGGCCTTCCTCACGGTACAGGTCGAACAGTTCGGGCGTGATCCACTCGATCACTTCATGGTGCATTTTGGTCGGCTGCAGGTACTGTCCGAGTGTCAGAATATCCAGACCATTCTCCACCAGATCGTCCATGGCCTTGAACACCTCTTCCCGGGTTTCTCCCAGTCCCAGCATGATGCCTGACTTTGTACGTTGACGGGCTTCCTTGGTACGGCGAATCTGTTCCAGGCTGCGGGCGTACTTAGCCTGCGGACGTACCCCCGGTATAGCCGTTCTACGGTTTCCATGTTGTGCGACACTACCTCCTGCCCGCCCTCGATCATACGCAGGAGAGCATCCCAGTTGTTTTTCACGTCGGGAATAAGCGTTTCAATCGTCGTGGCGGGGCTTTGCTCTTTCACTTGCCGTACCGTCTGGTACCATATTTCAGCTCCCCGGTCTTTCAGTTCATCGCGATTCACCGAAGTAATCACAGCATGCTTAACACCCATAAGCCGAATGGCTTCCGCTACACGCTTTGGTTCGTCGGTGTCATACTCATTGGGACGGCCGGTAGCTACGGCGCAGAAGCTACAACTCCGGGTACATACATTGCCCAGAATCATGAAGGTAGCCGTGCCGGCGCCCCAGCATTCGCCCATATTGGGACAGCTGCCGCTTTCGCATATCGTATGAAGTTTGTAGGTATCCACCAGTTGGCGTACCCGCAGGAAATCAGGACCGGCCGGCAGTTTTACGCGCAGCCAGTCGGGACGTTTTTTACGTTCGGAGGGTATTACAGGTAATTCTATCATAACAGAGCTATCGGCTTACAGGAATCAGCAGTCAGATTAAGGATGGCGATGCCACAATTCCTGCTTTCTATACTAACCACAAAAGTATTGAGAATGTAACAACTCAACCGCAAATCAGGGCCTTGACCTGATTTATTTCTTGTTACCAAAGTAAAGCGTCACGTACCCCGACGTGAAAAAACTACGGTTTTCAGCGGCGGGCATGATGATGATTTTCCGGGAGAATGCCTCGGCTAGAAAACCGATTTCTAGCCCCGTCATATTTTCACGAAAGGCGCTCAGCTCAAAGGTAAGGGCGGTTTTTAGGTGCAGTCCGGGGACGATTTTCACTTTATCAAAGCCCTGAAAAAAGCTACCCGAACCAATGATGAGCTCAGACTGAGCGTGCTTGATCGGATCATACGGCTCGGAAACAATTACGCCCGGACGAGTCTGAAACTGAACGATATAGGGTTTTTCCAAACCTATGGAGGGTCCTGCCGCCACAACGCCACTGATCGATATACCCTCGTCGGCATGACGGTTGAAGAACATAAGTTCACGGCCGTATTCGGGGCGGAGTACAAACAGATAATTCTGCTTGCCATAGGTAAAGCGCGAACCGGTCACGAAATTTTGGGAAGAGAGCTCCTTGGGGTGTTTGACATTGACTATCTCCAGAGCAAGGTAGCGGAACTGCTGCTTACCGAATAGGGTACCCGGCAGAGACTTGGAGTTCCGCAGGACAACCCCGCCCAAGATGCCTGAGTTGGTGTTGGTCGTAACGCCAATGGACGAAAGGGAGTTGTATTTTTCAATATCGGTATCCTGTTCCGTACGGCGTTGCGCCCAGGCCGGAGTGGTCAGTACGAACAGGAGCCCTGCCAGTAGCATGTAATCTTTACTTCTCATGATAAATTGGGGTGTTCCGAAAGCGTTCAGCAAGTGAAAATAGAGAATTTTATTCAATCGGATGTTCATTAACGTATCTCTTTAACGGTTTTTTATAAATTTATGTTCTTTTTTATTAACCACAATCCTATGCCAACTATAAAAACCGACTATTTAGGCGATTTACGTACCCAGGCTACGCACCTACAGTCTTCCACCCAAATTCTGACGGACGCACCTATCGATAACCAGGGTAAGGGAGAAGCCTTCTCTCCTACCGATCTGGTGGCGGGAGCCCTGGGAAGCTGCATGATGACGATCATGGGAATAGCCGCCCGCCGCGACGGCATCGACCTGAAAGGCTCGGAGATGGATATAACCAAGGGTATGTCCACTGATGCACCGCGCAGAATCTCGCGCATTGAAGTCCACTTAAACATGGTATCGGACACACCGCTTTCCCAGGAACAACAGGAACGCCTTGAGCGGGCCGCCTATACCTGCCCGGTAGCCCTTAGCCTCCACCCTGACATCGAGCAAGCAGTGTCCTTTTCGTGGGGCGTTGCCCAGGAAGCCTAAAAAAAGGGCCGGGTGAGGAAAGCTATTTTCCTCACCCGGCCCTTTTTTCTTTTTTCTGAATTTACTGGGCTTCGATACTTTCCAGTTGCTGGCTGATTTCGGCAAAGCTTATCTCGAAATGTGAAGCATCGTACACACATTCACCTTTCGATAGGAGCAGTACCTGGGGCGACTGATGAGGTACCCCAAATTCTGAGGCCACCCGGCCTGACAGGGTACGGTAGGCAATCAAATCGAGATAGTACGGTACCATATCACCGGCTTCTGCCTCATTCCAGCTTCTTTGTATACGGGCCAAAGCCGTGGAGCTGATTGAGCAGCGGGTACTGTGCTTAAAAATCATGACCGGATGTAGGTATGATTCTTGCCGGATAGTTTCCAGTTGTGCTTCATCCGTTAGGGGATTCCAATTCATATTTTGTTGATCTGTTAGTTTTTTTTTGTTTATCAGAAGGCTGGCCTACCATTTCTCAAAATGCCTCGAGCGGGAGGTACTGCTTTTTTCTTTGTTTCCTTTGGAAAAAGATAGCCTTGCCTTTTCCGGCCAATTCATCCAATAAACACATAAACATACAAACAGTTCACCGCAGCCTCTACCATACTATTGCATCACAGTTGCCGGGTATCCAGTTTTTGAATCATCTCAGCCGATAAAGTATCAGCATACACCCCGTATGCACTCACGAGATTGCCTTTCAAGCCACCCTTGGATTCGATGCCGTAAAGAATGGCGTTATCAGAAGGATTAGACGGTCCCTCAAACCGATGTACCTCCACAATTTCGAATTCGCTTGGGGACAGATGAATCACTTCTCCGTCGACACTACTTTGTAATCCATTGGAAACCATATTAAAATCATAGAGGTACCCCCGTTCTTTGAGGTCTTCCAGTGCCTCGGTCAGGGTTTCGAATCCGGCGGGTTCATTTGGTTGCGCTTTCATAGTTCCAGTTGTTTTGACTGCTGTTTAATAGTAGATTGACTAATTTTGTAAAAACTTTCCGTACGTTCCTTGTCTGCTTTCCTGTATAATATCTTCATTCGGGGCTTCGCCTTTTTCATGCGTCTGGCCTCTTTTTTCCATCCCAAAGCCCGTCAGTGGATAAATGGTCGCCACAACCTGATGGAACGTCTGCACACCGAATTGCCGGCTTTGATCGATGGGCGCCCGGTGGCGTGGTTTCATGCAGCTTCATTGGGCGAATTTGAGCAGGGGCGGCCGGTAATCGAAGCTTTCCGCAGTCGACATCCCGACTATTTTATTTTCTTAACTTTCTTTTCCCCCTCAGGGTATGAGGTACGAAAAAACTATGCCCAAGCCGATTACATTTCCTACCTACCCAACGATACACCCACCAACGCACGGCGTTTGGTGCAGTTGCTTCGGCCGCGTCTGGTCTTTTTTATCAAGTACGAATTCTGGTACAATTACCTCCACGCACTTCAACCTTCCGGGGCTATCATCCTTTCCTTTTCGACTTTATTCCTGCCTCACTATCTGTTTTTCAAGCCGTATGGTGGTTTCTACCGACAGCTTCTGAACTGCTTCGATCACATTCTGGTGCAGAATGAAGCATCCGCCGCCTTGCTTCGAGGCATTGGCTACGAAAAGGTAACCGTGGCCGGTGATACCCGTTTTGACCGGGTACAGCAAATCGCCGATAGTACCCGAACCCTACCCGAAATCGCGAGTTTCGTGCAGGATGGGCCTTGCCTGATCGTGGGTTCGGCCTGGGAAGCCGACCGGGCAGTTATCGTTCCGGCTCTCAATCAGCTAAAAACGCCCCTTAAAGTCATTATAGCGCCCCACGAAATTCAGGAAACGGAACTGGCCCGCTGGGAGCAGACACTGGCTGGAAAAACCCTGCGTTACTCAGCTTACCAGGCTGCCGGCTTTGCGGCCCATTCATCCCCAGCCGCTCAGTACCTGCTCATTGACAATGTAGGCATGTTATCGTCACTGTACCGCTACGGGCAGGTAGCTTACATCGGGGGCGGATTCGGCGCGGGACTTCACAATATCCTGGAAGCAGCGACTTTTGGCCTGCCTGTTCTGTTTGGAAATCGGAGTTTTTATAAATTTCAGGAGGCCGTCGATCTTGTGGCCCAGGGAGGCGCCTGGGCGGTGGCCGATACGAATGAATTTCAGCGAAAACTGGAAGATTTGCTAAAAGATCCCCTCCTACGTACCTCCCGGGGCCATGTGGGCCGTAGGTATGTGCAGGAGCATACCGGCGCGACCGAGGCCGTGATCCGGCGCGTAGAGCAACAGCTGGCCGAGCAAGACGTTAGCTAAATTCTTCTCCTACAAGGTACTCGATCAGATGGGCTTGTACCCCCACAGGCGTGCCTTACTGCCCAATTCGGATATTCGGATGGAGAGGGAGTTCTTGAAATCCGATAGACAATACTTTTGAATGGCCTGCTCTACCGGATTAGAAATAAAGGGGCCGGCTTCAGCCAGAATCCCCGTTACAATTACGATTTCGGGATTGAATAAATGGACCGCCGTAGCTATGCCTTTTCCCAGTTCCAGCCCCAGATTACTCAGCAGGTCGATGCAGAATTCGTCGCCGCTGTGGGCGGCCTTGATAATATGATGCGTGTCGAGGGATTCTCCATCCTGCAGCAGTTTAGGCAACATCGTTGCACGCCCCGTTTTCATCCCTTCTTTTGCCTGCCGGATGAGAGCCAAGCCCGACGTGATGGTATCGAGGCAGCCTATTTTACCACAATGGCATAATAGACCGTCCGGCTGCACCTGAATATGCCCTAGTTCGCCCGCAAAACCCGAAGCTCCGTTGAATACCTCTCCGTTAAGCAGTATCCCTAATCCTACCCCCCAGTCGATGTTGACGGTCAGCACGTGTTTCTTTCCACGGGCCAGCCCAAACCGATGTTCGCCCAAACTCGTGGCATGGGTATCGTTAATCAGTACGATCGGAAGCTGGAAATAGTCGCCCAGGTGTTCTGCCAACGATACTCCGGGTGAAGTCAGGTGCGGGTAGGTCTGGTTGGTACCTTTGGGAGCATTGATGAGTCCGGGCATGGATACACCTATACCCCATAGTTTTTCACGCCTTATATTTGAGACTTCCAGAAACTCATCCGTTTCTGCCAGCAGATTTTCCAGAAAATCCGGTGAATCTTCGAGTTTGAGGTTCACCTGCTTTTTAGCAATCAGGCCATTGGCCAGGTCGAAGGCTACCAGTTGGGTATCGTGGCGGTTTATGTCCAGAATAAGGGTGAAGTATTTCCGGGCATTCAGGCCATATAGTACGGGAGGACGCCCGGCGCGCGCCGGTCCGGTACCCGTTTCAGTGATCCATTCTTCCTTTATGAGGTCATTGACAATCCCCGTTGCCGATGGAATGCTGGCGTGGAACAGGCGGGCCATTTTATTGATGGAAGTCTGTCCTGATTGATAGAGTTCAAGGATCAGATTGCTTCTCAGGCGGTTTCTACGAATGTCAATGACTGAACTGACTTCTTCGGGAATAGAGGCCATAGTGGGTAAGGACGAGGATTTACTGATTTTCGGGTAGCGTAAAGATAAGGGAATTCGTTTTTTATTTTTAAAAATTATTAATAAACGGTCAAAGTGGAAGAAAGGAACCGTTTCCTGCTAAATATAGCGTGAAGAGAGCGATGTTTTCCTTTTTTCAAAAAATTAGCAAAATTACGGGGAGAAGTATACGGGTTTCGAAGTTTGTAAATGATCAATGATAAACTTATACTAACTTCGTAAGAAAGACAACAAACTAATCAACGAGACAATTTGGAACAGGGACTAGTGATGCGCTCCACCGGCTCGTGGTACGATGTGCGGGATCGCCGGGACGGGCACCTGTGGCAGTGCCGTCTGAAAGGCAAATTTAAGATTAAAGACTTGAAAGTCACCAATCCCATTGCGGTGGGCGACCATGTGGTTTTTGATGTGGAAGACAAAACAGAAAATACGGGCATTATCCTGGATATTCTTCCGCGGGAGAATTACCTGATCAGGCAATCAGTGCACAAAACTGCCCATGCACACCTGTTGGCCGCTAACGTGGATCAGGCGATCCTGGTGGTTACGCTGTTTTTTCCACGTACCTCGCTGGGCTTCATTGATCGTTTTCTGGTCACGGCCGAGTCGTTCCGCATTCCGGCGGTGCTGGTTTTTAACAAGCAGGATTTGCTGAGTGAGGACATGCTCGACTTCCAGCAGGAACTGATGGAGCTATATGAAAGCCTGGGTTATCGCTGTCTGGTCACTACGGCGGTCACGAACGAAGGTCTGGACCAGGTACGTGCGTTATTGGAAGGCAAAGTGTCGGTACTGTCGGGCCATTCGGGGGTAGGAAAATCGTCACTAATCAATGCCATCACACCTACCCTGGATCTTCGCACGAAGGAGGTTTCGACCTTTGCCAATAAAGGGGTACACACGACAACTTTTGCCGAGATGTTTGAGTTGGGACCGGATACCTACCTGGTCGATTCGCCGGGCATAAAAGAGCTGGGACTGGCAGAAACCGATCCTAGCGAAATCAGTCACTATTTTCCAGAAATGCGGGATTTACTGAATCAATGTCGCTACCACAACTGCCTGCATATTAACGAACCCGGCTGCGCCGTAAAGGAAGCCGTGCAGGAAGGTACCATCGCCATGAGCCGGTTTGACAGCTACCTCAGTATGGTGGGCGGGCAGGATAATCGGCGTTAAATTTTGGAGTGTGCGAGTCGTCTCGCTACAAACGGCTGTTAGAATTAATCATCTAGATTTCCTGGTTCCTCTACTTGTGGATTTCAAATACATAAACCCATAGACTCTTTTGCTAACCAACGTCGAACATATCGGAATTGCCGTCAAAAACCTTGCTGCGTCGGATGCGCTTTTTACCCAGCTTTTTAAGGTACCCCCCTACAAACACGAGGAGGTACCTGCTGAGGGCGTGACTACCTCCTTTTTCCAGATCAACCAAACCAAAATCGAACTGCTGGAAGCTACCCGGGACGACAGCCCGATTACTCGCTTCCTGGAAAAGAAGGGCGAGGGAATTCACCACATTGCGTTTGAGGTGGACGATATTGTGGCCGAAATGGAACGGTTAAAAAGCGAAGGTTTTATTCTTCTGAATGAAACTCCCAAACCCGGTGCTGATAACAAACTGGTGTGCTTCCTGCATCCGAAAGGTACCCATGGTGTGCTGGTGGAATTATGTCAAACCATGGAGAATGGACACTAGGCAGTAGATAAGGATAATCCTGGAAATGTCCACTCAAAAAGGATAAGCCACGGCGATATTCAACACCAGGTTCTCCTGCCGCCAGTCTTTGCTGCGAAGGTTAATATCTTTGAATACCCATGGACTGCGCGGGGTATCCAGTGCTTGGTACCAAGGCTTACGGAAAGGAGTAGCCAGGTCGACACGGAAGACCAGAAATGAAAAGTCGAGCCGCAGCCCCAAGCCTCCACCGATGGCGATCTGCTTGTAGAAATCGTTGGTAAACTGAGCTTCGGGACCGTAGTCTTCAGTATTTCGGTAGGTCCACACATTGCCTGCGTCCACAAAGAGCGCTCCGTTGATGAGCTGGGTGAATTTGATTCGTAGTTCAGAATTAAATTCCAGTCGAATATCTCCATAGGAGCTGTTGCCGAAAATGGATTCTTCTGAGTTATAATTTCCCGGTCCCAGAGTCCGCGCCCGGAAAGCCCGGATACCCGTGCTACCGCCCGCAAAATACTGTTTGAATTGGGGTAGCATGATGGAATTACCATAGGGAATTCCCAACCCGCCTATAAAGCGACTAGCCAAACGTAGTGAACTTGAAAGGTCACGGTAATAACGTACTTCTCCGTCAAATCGAGTAAATTGTTCAAAAAACACCCCGAACAATTCTCCGTCATTTCCGCCTAATGTCTCGTCAAAGAGGTGTGCTACATTGCCGGCCAGATTGATACCTCCACTCAAGAGAAATTGATCGCGGGCGAATGGCCCTGGGGTAGGTTTATAGGAAATTGTATACTGACTTTCAAGCAGCAGACGATCATTTAGAATCTGCAAAAACCGAAGTTGGTCGCGCGGGTTGGGACTCTTCAAAACAGTATCGACAAATGCCTCACTGATATTTCGGGGCTTAATGAGATTAATTCCGAAGGGGGTCAGAGTATGTTCCACTTCGGTATTGCGGCGCCAAGAGTAGCCACCCGATGCACGTAATGATGTTTGCGTATAAAGACCGCCCTGCGTCAGGGTTTCGTAGCCAGTTGTCAAAACAGTGCGGGGTAAGGCCTGATTCGTGGCCGGATTTACCCGATAAAAAGGAATAATAAAGCGGGGAAACGATAGCTCGCCCTGTACATTGAACCGCAGAAAATTGTTGATATTGGAAGGTTGGTTTCCACGTTTACCACCGATTTGCCAGTCCACCCCGGCATTAGCGCTGAGCCGCAGCAGCTCGGCGGCCCGGAAGATATTACGATTACTCCACGAAATATCGAGCTGGGTACCTGCCAGGTTATTGGATTTAGTCAGGCCACTCAGCTCGGTTCGCAGCGATTTCCTTTTGGAAGGCGTCAGGTAATAGTAGGCGTTCAGCATGGCCGAGTCGGAACGGGGCACGAGCTCAAAGCGGTTTTTTACAAACTTAAAGTTGTTAAGGTTGATCAGCCGTGACAGCGATACGTCGTGCAGGGCGCTATTATAGCGGCTACCCTTCGTGAAGCCGATGGCATCGTCGAAAATACGGGCCTTGTAGTTGTGCTGCGGATCTACGACATTGAGGCCGCGTACCTGCCGCGCCTGGGCAGGCATGGTATCCGGTGAGAGCGCGTTATAGTCGGCATACACGTATATGTCGTTGATGTAATACTGCTTTAGCGCGAGCTGGGACGTGTTGGGTTTCAGGGAAATAAAAATATTGACAGAATGATCACGCTCCGTGGTATCTACCTCGGCGATCAGATAATCAGGATTGAAATAATAGTATCCCTTTTCCTTTAGAAAGCGGTCGATTCGCTGCCGCTCACCGCTGATCACGTCCAGCCGGTAGGGATCGCCATCCCGGATCAGGGTACCCCGGCCCGCATCCTTGGCGGCCCGAAAATCCTTGTTGAACTGCAGCGCGGTATCGCTGATGGCGTAGTTCATTTTGTAGATGTAGTAGCGGGGCTTTACGTACGCCTCATACTCGGCCACGGCCGTCCGCTTCTTATCATTTTCCACGATCTCTCCCGAAGACGTTGACCGAAAGTACCCCTGGTTGTTCATATAGGCCGTGAGTACTTCGGTATTGGCCGTCACTACGCGCTGACTGGCGAGCACAGGAGGCTCACCAAATTTTTTGCGAAACCAGTTTTTGAACCCTTTTTCCTTGCGCGGCTCACCCACCAGGTAGTATAACCATACCTTGAAAGGAAAGCCAAAAATTGTAGCGTTAGGCTTGGGGCGCAACATTCCTTCCAGCTGGTCTTCCAGGCTACCTACATCTTTCCGTGCCGCCGAATCGGGTACTACCTTCACCTTTGCTCCCACCAACAGGCTTTCACCGGCCGGTACATATTTCGATACCGAACACCCGCCCGCTAATAGTCCCAGCAAGACAAAAACTAAAATCGTTACTCTCATTCTATATTCTTTTGAAACAATTCCCGGAAGGTATCGTAATCCAGTGTCACAATAAAGCTCACTCCGGTTTCGATGATAAAGCCCTGTAGTACCGCCTGGTACTGGTTTTTACGGTAGGCGCGTACCATGTACCGGCCATCTCTGGAAAGAGCGTAGTTAACGGCCAGGTTGTCGAATACCTGGTTCGACGAAGCCGCATTGGTATTGCTGTTTTCCAGTTCAAAATTACGTCCTACGGATACCGTCAGGCGGTCATTCAGGAAAGCCTTGCTCAAACCTACATTCAGGTCGGTACGGGCGTTGCCGCCTTCGGCCTGAGAATTCAAGTTAAAGTTTAGGTTGACCCCCTTAACAAGATCCGAAGCCAGCAAATTCAGCTGATCAGTCAGTAGTTGGCTCACGCTCTGCCGGGCAATGCCCTCTGCGTTGAGGCCCGACGAAGAACTGCCGGAAGACTGGTCGGTAAGAAATTTGTTAAGTACCAGCAAGGCAAACACCTGCTTATTGAGTTCGGCGGGATTGTTGCGCAAATTGGCCAGTCCGCTACTTTGCTCGATACTTCGGGCATCATCGCTGTTCATGGTACTGGAGGCTACGATGTCGAACGTAACGGCGGGGTTGGTCAGGCTACCGTTGATTTTAAGCTGTACGTCCAGAGGTACCTTACCCAGAGCCTGGTCTTTTCCCGTGGCGGGAGCTCCCAGGGCCGTGATGTCGGCCCGTACAGTGTAGATGGCCGTAATGTCTACTTCGGCGGCCATGGGATCACCCGTCCACAGGATGGTACTCCCCTTCTGGATAGTAAATTGTTTTTTGAGTACCTCGAAGGTCAGGTCATACGAACCTTCCGTCAATTCGTATAGCCCCAGCAGGTACAACTGCCCGTTAGGCGCAATCCCTGTGTTGAGTTGAGCGTTGCCCTTGACCTTGATATTGTCGCCGTTCAGTTCATCGATTACGATCGTAAACTGCGACTTATCGTCGGCTTCGATGTTCAATGATAGTTCAGAGGCAAAATCAACCACCATGTTGGTGTTGATTTTTGCGGAGTCGGGCTCTTCCTCGGCAATGGCAGCGCTCATGTCCACAAACTCTACAACTCCTTCGGCGGATTCCGCACCGCTGGCGTCATTGGGCAAAATAACGGTGATGTCACTTCCCGACTTTATTTTAACGGTACCATCAATGATCGATTCCGCGCCTTTTCCCTTTACGTTCAGCGCCATATCGATGACGCCTTTACCATAGAAAAAGTCGTTGTCTTTCCGGCTGGCATTAAGCACAGTGAAATCATCCGCCCGCACTTTAAGATCATAACCTACATCGGGAAGGGTAGCGATAGATACATTGCCGTCCACCACCAGACTCTGGTTCAGCGAATCCAGCATAGTGAAATTGTTGAACGCAATCGTCTGACCGTTGAAGCCAACTGTCTGGCCGTCGATCCGGTAGCGGGCACCCAACTGTTTCACCTGGAAAGACACACTGTCAAATTTCATTTCACCGTTGAGCCGGGGGCTGTCTGTGCTACCCTGTATGTCCAGCTGACCCGTGATCCCCCCCCGTGCTCCGCGTAACTCTCCAAAGCTGAACGCTTCGATGGTTTTGGCACTCAGTTTCCGTAAATCCAGCTTAAAATCCAGAGCATTCTCTCCTTCTGTCACATAGTCGCCGGTAATGACCGCGTCATTCAGATCACTTTCCAGCCGTACATCCATGCTGATCCGGTTGGCATTTTCATTGGTAGCCTTGATCGTCAGATCGCCAACCGGAATTTTGGTAACCGCCAGATTTTTTAGCACCAAATCACCCGTAAAAGCGGGCGTTTCCATATAGTCTTTCAGAACAATATCACCGTTTAGCCTCCCATTGGCCAAGGTAGAGTCCTGTGTAACCAAGGCAATGAATTGCCCGATGCCTAAGCTATCTAATTTGATATTCAATGGGCCGTTGGGCTGTTCCGTAAGCGAATTGATCGCCAGGCTTTGTCCCTGTCGGCTGATGCCGAAATCACGCGCGAGCAGGCCAGCCGAACCATATTGGATGTAGCCGGTCGAGTCGGCCTGCCAAGGCTTGTAATCGAGCAGTAGCTTGTCGCGCAGATAAACCCGGTAGGCCGAGTCGGCCACAGCATACCGTACCCCGGCCGCTACCGTGTGGCGTACCTCATCGACCGAATCTTTGACCATCAGATTAATCAGGGCGTTGTTATTCGTTATCGTACCGCCCAGTGAGGCTTTCTGCACCCGGAAGCCTTCCGTTTCTATTTTCTGCACACTAGCCGCGTAGGTAGCCTGGGTACCATTGCCCGACATCACCAGCTGAGCTTTTTCGGTACGAATGGTATCATATTCCAGCAGGGGTACACTGACCGCCACTTTCATAGTGGTGTCCTGGCCGCTATCCAACTGAGCCGAAAAGTTCACTGGATCCATGCGGGTCAGGCCCGGAGCAAAAGCCTGGATGAAAGGATGGTTGGCAACCTGAGCATCCAGTTTCATGGCGTAGGGCCCCTCGATGGGCTGGTAGGTCACCTCAGGAATAGTGAAGTATTTGTTCAACTCGGTAAGCACCACATCGCCCAGCCGGGCATAATCGTAGGTACCTGATAGGTGGGCCGTCATGAACGGAGCCGTTATGGTGGCATCCTTGGTGGCTCCATCCGCAGTGAGTCGCACATTCAGGCTATCCAATCGCACGGGATCGCCATCCTGAGTCAGAACCAGATTCCGGATCGCTACCGTTCCCAACGGATTGGCCGGATCGGTAGAGGTCAGGTTGGCGTCTATATTTCCTTGGATGCTCAGATTATCCTCGTAAAGATTGAGGGCCTTGAGGTCGAGTTTCTGAATATCCGCCGTGGCATCCACCGTAGGATATTCGCCGTTCAGATTAGCTTTGGCCGTCAGATTGAGATTGATGTTGCTATCGGTAA
Organism: Salmonirosea aquatica; assembly: GCF_009296315.1. Classification (NCBI taxonomy): domain Bacteria; kingdom Pseudomonadati; phylum Bacteroidota; class Cytophagia; order Cytophagales; family Spirosomataceae; genus Salmonirosea; species Salmonirosea aquatica. The sequence continues at coordinate 3,845,055 of NZ_WHLY01000002.1, read as the reverse complement.
TTCCAGCGACGAAATCAGCCAGCCCCTTGTCAAGGGTACCGTTCAGCTTAAGGTTGTTATAGGTATATCCTTTCACCGAAGCACTCTGTACGACCCCGTTGAGCCGAGCCTGCATGGTCGTGGGTGAGTACCCCCGCCCGTCGATGTCGGTCATCAGCGTTATTTTTCCCAGCTCTTCCGGGGGCTGTTTCAGAAACCGGCCCATGTCGAATTCCTGAAAGCTCAGCTGGCCGTTGTAGGTGATATTGACTGAGTCGGTGGCATTCTTCACATTACCCGCAAAAGCCCCATTGCCCAACGAAGTATTAATTTGCGCGTCCAGCGTTATATCGTCCATTCCGCCCCGTACCTTGCCCGTAATGGCGATCTTTTCAGGTAGTTCAACGGAAGTGGGAAGCGCACTATCGGGCAGAATTTTCATCAAATCCTGCCGGGTGGTAGCCATTTCATCGATTGAGAGATTCACCGCCAGCTTGTCGGCGTCGGGCAAACCGCTGATGCGCCCACTGGTTCGCAGTACGGTACCTTCCAGCGTGCTGAATGTAGCTTTAGATATAACCAGATTATCGACTGTACCCGTAATCAGGGCGTCACCTTTGAGCAAGCCGTTGGGATTTTTATCGAAGGGCGGCGTGTCTTTCAGATCGGGCACCAGCAGTAATACATCACTGAAAGCCAGTTGGCTATTATTCAGCCGTACCCTGACCTGCACTTTCCCAATGTCATTGCTCAGCTGATCCTGATTCTGATAATTCAACACCAGTTCGTCGCGCAGCAGTGTGGAGGGTGTTTTGAGGTACATGTTGCGCAGGTAGGTCTGCTTTTCAGCATAGGCAAAATCTGCCTTAGCCTGCTGTACCACGAAGCCGCTCTGCTCTTGAAATGCCGCCCGATCCAGGCTACCCGAAATTGTCGGATCGCTGAACACAAAATTGTTCAAATCAGCCGTCAGATTGCTTACGCTCAGGTGCGCAAAATCCATCCCTTTGGGCTGTTTTGGCGTATTGAAATCATCGTATTTCAGGTCGTTGTCCGTAAGCTTGATGCTTCCTACCTTAATGTTCCAGCCGAGTGGAGACGTAACATCCGCAGCACCCGGAGCCGGACTGGCGTTTTCGCGAGTACCCTTCTGTGCCATCTTGGCCTGTTCTACAAAAGCGCTCGTATTATCCAGAACCACGTTCCTGACCACCACCTGTTGATTTTCGAGGTAGGTCTGGTTCACGTGCCCGGCCAGCCTCCCCAGGTTCACGCCCGCTTTAAGTCCCGAAATATCATCTTTGAAATTAAAGATAAGGTCCTGTACATTGAGGTCACCCAATTGCACATCCAGCGTGTCACCCGGATTTTTTGGAGCAACCGGTTTGCCCTCGGGCCCATCGGGATCGACGACGGTTTCTACCAACGCCTCGTACAGCCGCAAGTCGGCACGGGTACCTTGCAAAGCGACGTTGGTCGGATGATACTGCGAACGTGTGGGGTTGAATTTGGAGAAAAGCACCCGGGCGTTAGAAACATTAGCGTCGGCATCCATGCCGATAACCGCATCCTTGTAGGTAACATGTACGCGTTTGAGCAGGAATTCATCAAGACGCATTTCAATGGACGAAGCTGTGGTGTCTACCGGCGTGGTATCGCTGCTGGCAAAGGCATCGGCTATAAATTGAAAATTGAAGGTTGTGTCGGGCAAAACGCGATTGACTTTCAAGCGGATGCCTTCCAGCTCTACCTGGTTGATACCAATATTACCCCGAATCAAACTAAACATATCCAGGTTTACATACAGCCGGTCGCCTGCCACCAACGTATCGCCCGACCTATCCTCAATATATACCCCTTCCAGCGCCACCCAGTCGGGTACATCCAGCCGGATGGCCTGGATGTCGACGCGGGTTTTGAGTTTCTTACGTAAGAAGGAAGTAGCCTGTTTGGTAAGGAAGTTTTGTCCGGCATTGGTTTTCAGGGTCCAGAAAACAATGCCAACCAGTAGAAAGATTACCAGAAAGATGATAGCCAGAACGGTTATTGCTTTCCTCATATAAAACTGTTGTCAAGAAACGGTATGTGGATTAGGGCCAAAAAGTACGGACTTTGATCGGTTTTGAACTCAAGGTAGGGAGTACTCCGTTTCGGGTGTTGAATAAGATCAGATATGGTAAAATGGCTAGTCGCGCAAGAAAATATCCCGTTACCTACGCGACTAGCCTGGTTCGTCTTGCCCGGCGGCATTACCGCTGGAAATATTCAGGACTTATGGTTTCGTTTACGGCTAGCTCGGAGCTAATGGTCGTCTTGGAATTGTCCTTACTGCTGGTTTCTACCAACGTAGCGGGGTACATGAGTCCGTAAGCCGATTTCTTGTATTCGCTGTAGTCGGTCGTGGTCACCACGCCGTCGAGGGTCTGTTTCTCGCGCACCAGCAGGCCGGTTGCAGCATCGAAATAGAGGTTGTACTTCACACCTTTCCCCTGCAACTCCACCTGGTTGACGGGTTTGCCATCCAATTTCTCAGTTCCTACAAAGGTAGCCACCAGTGCCCGGTCCTTATAATTGACGAAGGGTACCAGCAGATCGTACATTTCCAGGCGCATGGCGCTCTGCTCACTCTGGCTAAGGTCTTTCACCTGGTACTTGGTGGTTTTATCGCTGCCACCAATGGGTATCTTCAGCCAGCCTTCGTTGCCTTTCACACCATAGATAAAACTCCGCTTCATAATGATTTTGGATTTACTCATTGCCTGCTCGGGCATCGAAACGTAAATTTCAGCATCATAATCGGCAGCCGAACCTGAGTTGTAGGAACGCTTGAGCGTGTAGTTTTTGACATTTTTCCACAGGTTTTCGCCACCGGTGGCGTTATAATACTTGGCAAACACAGAATCAACGGTCATCTTGCCCTGGCCGAAAGACAGTGCGGTGCTGGCCAGCAGGACGGTTGATAACATGACGATTTTTTTCATGGTATTTTTCATAGGGTTTATTAAGGTAGTGATGGCAGAACGGGTAGTCTGCCGGAATTTATTTACCTCTAATAGACAAAAAACGAGGCGTAGGGTTTAAAATTTCCTATCTAAGGGCGTATGGCTTTTTCTTACAAAAATTGTTCCACGGTCAGGGTCCATCCCGCATCAAAAGGTCATTCAGGGAGCTTTACAGAATAAATCAACTATTTTTACAAAAACTTCTTCATCAAGAACTATGCAGTACTACAATTCCATCATAGACACCATCGGCAACACGCCCCTGGTTCGGCTCAACCGCATCAACAAAGGCGTGAAGGGTACCCTCCTGGTTAAGGTAGAGTATTTCAACCCCGGCAATTCCGTGAAGGACCGCATGGCGGTGCGTATGGTAGAAGACGCCGAACGCGACGGGCGCCTCCGCCCCGGGGGTACCATCATCGAGGGCACGAGTGGCAATACGGGCATGGGCCTGGCTCTGGCGGCTATTGCCAAAGGATACAAATGTATTTTTACGATGGCCGATAAGCAGTCCCTGGAAAAAATCGACATTCTGCGCGCCGTGGGGGCTGAGGTGGTGGTGTGCCCTACCAATGTAGCGCCTGAAGACCCGCGCAGCTACTACTCCATCGCCCGACGATTAAACCAGGAAATACCCAATTCGTTTTATCCTAACCAGTACGACAATCCATCCAATTCTGTGGCACACTACGAAACCACCGGACCGGAAATCTGGCGACAGACTGAGGGCGAAATTACGCATTTTGCCGTGGGGGTAGGTACAGGTGGTACCGCGAGCGGCACGAGCAGGTACCTTAAGGAACAGAATAGCAACATTGTGACCGTAGGCATTGATACCTATGGCTCGGTGTTCAAGAAGTACAAGGAAACGGGCGAATTTGACGAGAAAGAAGTGTTCCCCTACCTGACCGAAGGCATCGGTGAGGATATCCTGCCCGCCAATGTGGACTTTGCCATGATCGACTATTTTGTAAAAGTCACCGATAAGGATGCGGCCCTGATGACGCGGCGGCTGGCGCGGGAAGAAGGACTGTTTGTGGGGTGGAGCTGCGGCTCGGCGGTACATGGCGCGCTGGAATATGCCCGCGAGCACCTGACCGATACCGACGTAATGGTGATCATTCTGCCCGACCACGGTACCCGCTATCTTGGCAAGATCTACAACGACACCTGGATGAAAGACCACGGCTTCCTGGAAAGAACCTTCGCCACGGCCCGCGACATCGTACACCGGAAAAATGGACAGGGTACCCTACTGACCGTTTCTACAGATTCCAGGGTAGCCGATGCGATCCGGGTACTTAACCGGGAAGGCATTTCCCAGATCCCGGTAACAGACTCGAAAGGCGAGGTGGTCGGTAGCCTTACGGACTCAGTAATTTTGCATCGCCTGATCGAAGAACCGGAAGTACGCCAGCTAAGTGTAGAAGAAGTGATGGATAAACCCTTCAAATTCGTGGCCCTTGACAGTACCGTAGACACGCTTTCGTCCCTGATCGACCGCGAAAACAAAGCGCTGCTGGTGCGGGACGAAACCAACGCGGTACATATCATCACCCAGGCTGACCTGTTGGCAGCTATGACAGTGTAGTTAAAAAGCAATGAGCTATTTTGCCCTCGTAATTCCAGGGGTGGGGAATATATATAAAAGCGAAGCCGGCTCATCATGAGCCGGCTTCGCTTTTATTTTGCAAGTTGAAGGCGAATAACTACAAATGGCCTTCATTCGGCACTGCTGTTAGCCTTCTTCTCCGCCAGTAGCTGCAATCCGGCCGAAACGGTAGTGGAATGTCACGCCTGCGAAGCGATTGGTACGCTGCCATAGCGAGTTCTGCGTGTAGGTCTCCGTATTAAGTTTGGATTTATAAATTCGGGATAGGAACAGGTCCTGCACACTCACCGAGAGCGTGGCTTTGCGGTCGAAAAAGTCGCGCCGCAGACCCATGTTGGCCACAAAAACACCAGGACGGGTACCCTGGGCAATGGCGCGGGGGCCGTCGTAAGTGACGTAGGCGGACGCACGAAGCGACAGGGGCAAATCCAGAAAAGCATTAAGATTGCCGGAATAGCTCCAGATCCTGTTATCGATATGGGCGACCAGCGACACTACTTCACTACGGAATACCCGTCCGCTGGCATTTAATTTCAGTTTCTCACCAATTTTTTTGGAAAAATCAGTCTCGAAACCGTAGGATAGTTCACGTCCCACGTTGTCGTAGCGCTGATAGGAGATACCCGCCGCATCGATGGTACGGATGCGGGTGATGGCGTTGTTGGAATAGTCCACGAACAACGCCGGGCCCCAGCCGCCCTGCTCTACGTAGTGAGAATAGCCTACCTCGGCCTTATGCACGTATTCGGGCTTGAGGTTGGGATTGCCCGAGCGGATGTTGCGCGGGTCGGAAATATCGGTAAACGGGTTAAGTGCGTCTGAGCTCGGACGTTGTACCCGACGGCTGTAATTGACCTTGACCTGCGTTTCTTCATCCAGCTTGCGGGTAACGGCAAAGGAGGGTACCAGATAAAAGAAATGCGTGGAAAACGCCTGATCCCGGCTAATCTGGTCGATTTTCTGCGTGGCGTCCGTCAGGCGCAGTCCGGCCCGAATGCCCCAGAGGTCGCTCTTTTGGGTAAAGGATGTGTAGCCCGTGTGGGTATATTCTTCGAAGCCAAAGACATTGCTCACGCTTTCATTAAACAGAAAACTTTCCTGCTCCTGGTCGAACGTATAGAAAGCGTTATCGTCGTGGCTGCGGCGCATCCGGGTTTTGGCGCCCACTTCCAGCGTAGAGGTCGGGGTAATAGGCCAGGTATAGTCCGCGTCCAGTACCGCTTCGTGGCGGTTGTTATCGCGCAGGTTGCGCTGGCGACGTACCAAATTAGGAAAGTCGCTCCGCTGATCAAACTCAGATTCGCCATCCGAAACACCATTCGAATAATTGGCCGAGATCGTAAATACCTGTCGTTCTTTTGCGAAAAGTTTACGATAATCCAGGTTGACGTTGATGTTATCGTTGAAAGTAGTACCCTTCGAGAAGCGGTCGAATTGTTCCAGTAAGGTACCCTCATCCGAAAGCGTCTGATTGGTATTTTCCGATTTGTCGACGTCCTTGTTGTGTGAGTAGTTCACCGTGAGCCCAATACTGCTTTTTTCGGTAAAATCGTAGTTGATCCCTACGCGCCCGAAAAGATCCATATCCCCGTTGCTGCCCGTTTCGCGCTGTGAGTAGTAGGTCGTGGTATCACCCAGAAAATTCTGACGGTCCAGGGTACGGCGGTAGTACCAGATCTGATTGCGGACGCTGCCTGAAGCGCGCACGGCCCATTTGTTGGTTTTATAACTCAGGTACGCTGAGCCATTGTTGTTGTTCCGGGTACCGAGGGTACCCCGCAAGCTGCCGCTGGTACCTACAATTTTGGTTTTTTTGGTGATGATATCAATCACGCCCGATGCGCCTTCACCTTCGTATTTGGCCGAGGGGGTGGTCATGACTTCAATGCGTTCGATGAGTTCGGCGGGAAAGGACTGGAGCACTGTGGCCACGTCGTTGCCGTACAGCGTCGAGGGTTTGCCGTCGATCAACACCACCACGCTGCCCTTCCCGCGTACCATAGGGTTGCCGTTTTCGTCCAGCGATACCGAGGGTACCTTTTCCAGCAACTCGCTGACATTGTTGCTGGTAGCCAGCAGGTCTTTTCCGATGTTGACGATTTTCTTATCTATATCCGAAACGACCATGGTTTTCTCAGCCCTGACTACGACTTCGTTGAGGTTTTGCACGGAAGAAGCCAGGCGAATCACCCCTAAATCGGTAGTAGTGGCTTCGGTAGGCATGCTGACATTGGGAAGGTAACGTGTATCGTATCCCAAAATGGTGATCCGCACGAGGTAGGTACCTGGCTGCACATTCTTGAGCAGGAACACGCCATTTTCGTCAGCCGTAACGCCATTCAAAACCGACGAATCAGGGCGCGCCAGAGCGATAGTAGCAAAGCCCACCGGGCTATCGTTGGTAGCATCCACTACTTTGCCAATGATGTCTCCCCGGTCGGCCATACTTTTGGAAATCCCCGGCGCGGCTTGTTGCGCCACGGCGTTGGGAAACACTCCACCCATCAGACACGCCAGGCATGCGGCCAGGCAAAAATTATTTCTCACTGTTTTTGTATTTTTTTACCTCAATTATTCAACCCACTTTTTGAGTCCTACTCTACCGGCAAGGTTACAACAAGTAAATATTCTTGATTTACAGCCCCTTGGGGGTAATTCATAGGAAAGACAAGTATACTCTTTTTTTACCTAAGTTGTCTTAAAAATGGTATAAAAATAAGATGATTGGCACTATTTCCAGATGAATTTTTACTTTAAAAATAAATGATCAGGGAAGCTGTCTGACTTTTGTATACAGCCCGTTTCTCAACTCTTTGGGACCATTTTTGGTTAATCATACCAGATAACCATTAAAACAGACCAACCGATGAATTGGAACGATGTAATACACTATGCCAAGGAGGGCAATCCCACGCCCCCGAAACGCGTGGAAAAGCCGGAAGCCGAGTGGAAACAGCAACTTTCACCCGAAGAGTACCATGTGATCCGGCAGAAGGGTACCGAGCGGGCTTTTACAGGCGAATACTGCGAACGCCATGAACCCGGCCTGTATGCCTGCCGGGCCTGTGGTACCCCTCTTTTCGACTCGACGGTGAAGTTCGAGTCAGGTACGGGCTGGCCGAGTTTTTCTGAACCCGTAGAGCAGGATGTCATTCAGTATGACCTGGACACCAGCTACGGCATGCAGCGCGTGGAAGTCATGTGCAATGTCTGCGACGGTCACCTGGGGCACGTATTCCCCGACGGACCACCGCCCTCAGGTCTGCGATTCTGCATCAACTCGGCCTCGATCAAGAAGGTGGAAGAGTAGGCAGTGAGGAGTGATGAATGATGAATGATTTGATTTAACCAAATATAAACCCGGCCGGAATAGTAGCTTGCTTATGTAGTAGAAAGGATTTGGAATTGCTCTCATCCTTCATCACTCATCATTAAAAACTTTCTTTGGCGCAGATGACGGGCGGTACAAACTGGTAATCGTCCGGTTTTTTGACATAGTTGTCCTCCGCATTCTGGCGGGTGCGGGATTCATTATTGGGGGAAGGAAGCCAGAGACCGTAGTTGAGCGTATGCTGGATGCGGTCGCGCTGGTTGCGGGTGAAGGAGTTTTCGTAACCCAGGTAGTAATCCATGATATTGGTACTGACGTAGCTGCTGCCGTCGCAGGCATTGCGCCGCTGCCGTAGAGTGCGGTAATTGTCCATGTACAAAGCCCGGTCGTAGTAAGGCGTATCGGCGCAGTAATCCGGGTCAGTGGTACTGCACGACTTGGACTCGTCGCCATTGCCATCAAAGACATGATTGAGCCCCAGCACGTGTCCGGCTTCGTGTGCCAGGGTACTGGAACGGGTATCGCTTACATCAATTTGGTTGAGGTAAATTCCGTAAGGTAGGTCGGGGGAGGTACGGCTGGCCGATATCACCCGTGCACCTGCCAACGGACGGGTTACGGGTAGGTTATACGCAAATCCGCTCAGACTCTCCTCCTTAGCAATCGCGTACACCCACACATTCAGAAAACGGTTAGGATTCCAGTAGTTATTCCAGGCTTCGTCGACAGCCTGCCGGGAGGTGAAAGTCTGGCGTGACGACGACACCGCATCGAGTCCTTTGACCGCAAGCGACAGCCCGGTAGGATTGGTTTCGGCGGCGTAAAACTCGATGAAATTATCCACCGCATTCTCATCTTTGGCCCCGCTGTATGGATTCCACCGGTTGCGGTAGGCATCCGTCATCCCTTTGACCAACCGATCTATCTGGGTCTGTGTAAGGGTAGAATTGACGGCATGGAACACCACCGGAATTCTGACGCGCGTATAAGGCAGCACCGTCACGCTCACCGCGTTGCTGGTGCGGTTGCCGATTTTGACTTCAATCGTATAGGTACCCACCTGCGTGGCATTGAACGACGTTGCACCATCCGGCTGCTGGTTGATCACAAATCGATACGCATTTTCCGGCACGGTCACCGTCTGGCCGGCCCGGTCAGTCACTACTACCAGGCTCCGCAGGTCCACCTGGTCCCCAATCAGAATTTCCGGACTAGTCGGTGTTTCCAGACGCAACGAATAGGTAGCGTCGAGCTGGTAGTCGCTGACACCCTTGTCCAGTGGTGTACAGGCCGCAAGTAGGGTCATACTAAGTAGCGCGGCAAAGAGTGCTTTTTTCATAGAAGACAGGAATAGCAAACGTTTTTTCCGTAGGGTACTACGGAAAATTAAAACGGAAGAAGCCGAATTTCCGTATGTACTTTTTTTGCCATTTGGCCGGGGCACAGGTTGCCTGTAGCACAAGCGGGCGGGGGTACCTGAATAGTAGGTACCCCCGCCCGCTTGCGAAATAGATTCTATGTGTCTGTCTTTTACTGGGCCAGTTTGCTTTTCTTATACCCGTAGGTAAAATAAATAACCAGACCGATCACCAGCCAGATCACGAAAATCAGCCAGTTGGACGAGCCTAGTTCGGTCATCAGGTACAGGTTAGTCAGGATACCCATGACGGGCAGAATGGAAAAATTGTACTTGTAGCTCATTCCTGCTAGAATGATCCAGGTAATCCAGAATATGATGGTTAGAATCTTGTGTTCAACAATATAGCCGAATGAGGCCGTGCGCCATTCGGTAAGTACCTCTTGCCCATAGATGAACAGCAGTACAATGGCCACGATCAGCCCCAGCCCCACCAGGTACTTGCCGTTGAGGTAGGGTACCCTGAACTTCGACTGCGCCGAAATCCCCGAATAATCGAGGTACAGTACCCCGCCGCACACCAGAATGAAGGCAAAGAAGGTACCCACGCTGGTGAGATCCACGAAAAAATCCATCTTGAAAAACAAAGCCGGAATCCCTACGACCAATCCCGTAATGATGGTGGCGAAGGAAGGCGTGTGGTACTTGGGGTGAATTTTAGAAAAACGCTTCCACAACAATCCGTCGCGGCTCATGGTCATCCAGATCCGGGGCTGACCGAGTTGGTACACCAGCAGGGCGCTCGTGATGGCTATGACCGAGCTCACCGAGATAATACCGGCCATGAAGTTCATGTCGATACGCTGAAACACAAAGGCCAGCGGATCGTTAACATTCAGTTCTTTATAGTTGACCATGCCCGTGAGCACCAGCGTAATCAACACGTACAGTACTGTGCAAATCAGCAGGGTATAAATCATTGCTTTGGGCATATCGCGCTGCGGGTCTTTACATTCCTCGGCCGTAGTGGAAATGGAATCGAACCCGATGAAGGCAAAAAATACGGCCGCTACCCCGCTGAGCACCCCTTTGGGGCCATTGGGTGCAAACGGTATCCAGTTTTCGGGTTGCACGTAGAAAGCTCCCACGGATATCACCAACAATACCACTCCCACCTTCAGCACCACCATGATGTTACTGGCTGTGCGCGATTCGCGAATACCGATATATACCAGCGCCGTCACCAGCAGCGTGATGATGCCGGCGGGCAAATTGAAAATAACGCGCATATCCCCGATCATCGGGGCACTTTGGTAGGCCAGAGCGGCTCTCTGCTCCGCTACCGTGAGGGCGGCGGCGCCTACTTCCTGCAACCGAGCAAAACCTTCGGCCGCCGTGGCCGGGTTGGTGGAGAGGTACCCTGGAAACGTGATGCCGAACCCGGCCAGCATACTCACAAAGTACTCCGACCACGAAATAGCCACCACCATATTGGAAACGCCGTATTCTAATATGAGCGCCCAGCCGATGATCCAGGCAAACAACTCCCCAAAGGCTACGTAGGCATACGTATAGGCGCTGCCCGACACGGGTACTGTACTGGCAAACTGCGCGTAGGACAGCGCCGTAAACACGCAGGCAATGGCCGTAAACACGAAAAGCAGCGAAACTGCCGGGCCGCCGTTGAAGCTAGCCAGGCCGATGGTACTGAAAATACCGGCCCCGATGATGGCCGCAATACCCAGCGAAACCAGGTCGCGCACGCCCAGGGTTTTGACGAGGCCCCCGACTCCATGTCGGCCTGATGGGCGTCGCCCAGGATTTGTGCTACTGTTTTTTTACGGAAGAGAGAAGAGTTCCTGGCCATGCAGAGAAGGGGTTTGACTGATGGGTATTTTGAAAGCAGGGGCTAAAATAGCGATTATCCGTTAGGTTAAAAGAATTAGTCGCTGATTTATGGAACCAAGGTACCCCGGCCACATTATTCTTTCAAACACAAGAGACCCGCGGGCCTACCCTTGGAAACAGTAAGGTACCCCCTTCCGAAAAATTTGCTGGTAGTCGTTGGGCATCAGTGGCAAATAAAAATTCCTGGAATAACCGAGTGATTATTCCAGGAATAAAAGGGATGATGTTGGACGACAAATATATCCTTAGGTACCTTCAGACTTCTGAAAGGTAGCTGATACTACCTTACTGTTATGCAGTTCACATCACACATCAATGGATGGTAATCAGAGTCCAAAAAGGTACTGACTTCGGATCTTCGGGGTACACCAGCCTGGCCTCGTAACTGCCGGGTGCCATACTAGTCGGAATCATGTATTCTCCGTAATACAACTGAACTGTGCCGTCGGCGTAGCAACCGTCGGCGCGGGTTTTGGCTTTGAGTATTACGCTGCGCTGTCCGTTTTTGAGTTCCAGATCGGGCAGTTTCTTATTTGGGTCGAAGCTAGCGTAGAAGCCACCCAGGATGGCTGGAAATGGGTCCACATACATGGCTTGTCCTTTCTGAAAGGTTAGATTTCTGGGCGTGGCCTCCCGCAAAGCACGCGACGGACAATCGAGGGACTCGGCTAATATTTTTCTAATACCTTTTGTGTTCGCGGCATTTGAGACGTTAAAAATAAATGACTTGACAAGCGATTCTCCTTCATACAGGCTTATCAAATAAGATCCGTCAGCCGTCTCGGACGGTAGCACAAAACTGAGCATAGAAGGATTTTTATAATTCGCAGCTAGCCACATACTGGGGTGGAAATCACTTTCAACTTTTATGCGGTAGTTAAGATCTGACAGAAAATAGCCTCCGTCTAGCAATATTTCCCGATTTAATGGTAATGCCTGAAATAGGCTATTAAGCTCATAAGGAGCGGCAATTGGGGTAGCCCTGACCAATTTTTTTCGAATAGGAGATACAAATTTCTTTTCACCGTATTCCAATTCCAGCGCGTACTCTGAGGCCAAATTAAGCGGCGTGGTATTCTCAAGAAAGAAGGTGCGGACGGGCACGCCGTACATACCCTGAACTGGCCTGCCGCTTCCAAGGTCGATGAGCTTTGATGTAAGCCGTTTGGTACTTCCCGGCTTTTCGGGTATGGTACCCACGCCCGAGTTCAGTTCAAGTGAGGCCTGCACCGAACTATACGGCTCAGCACGAGACGGATGAAGCATCAAGTCAGAAGTAAGAGAAGCATTTAGCGGGCCTGTGCATTCCACATAGATCATGTATGTTTTCCCGACACGCTTATCTTGGCTAAGCACCATAAAAGTAGTCGGCGAGTTCCCTCTGAAATGACTGAGCTCTATTCGATTGGCGGTGATAAGTTTGTGCCAAGAATTAAGCTCAAGTGTCGCGCCCTCATACAATTCAAAATCGAGAAAAAGGGTGTCTTTCGTAAAAGTCGCTGGTAAGGTTATCGCTATTGTTCTCTCCACCGTATCGAAAGCCACCTCAGTCGCGCCCTCGACCTTGACATTTTTGAGCCAACCCAGGTTTTTGACAGAATCTACCTTAGAAGTTCCTTCGATTTTGGCAACCTCATCCAAATCTTCCATCTTACCAACAGCGTCGACATCAGGCTTTTTACAAGTGAAGAGCAGAAAAGTAAAACCAAGACAGGTCAGATAAAGGATATTTTTCATAATGGTGGAAAATTTTGAGTTGAATTTCAAACCGACTATCCCAAACCCAGTCTGGTATATTTTCTGATCTATGCCTGAATCATCAGGCTTGCTAAATTTACAATAAAACTGGTAACAAATCCAAAAGGGCCTGGCTACATAATCTTGCTTCACTTGCAATCAAAACAGTCCTTTACTCAAAGTCATGTTCATAATTAGCAAAGGTAGGGTTTGCCGATCGAATGAAAGAATGTCCTTAATCTACCCGAACCTAACCCCGTTTTTTCGGGTTACTACCAGGATAACCTAACCAGCCGAATTCCTCTTTTGAAACCACAGCATCTTCCCGACCCGACGGGCTACGACCACATCGATGTACAGGGCGCCCGCGAGCATAATCTTAAAAATATCGACGTATCCATTCCCCGCAATCAACTGGTAGTCGTGACGGGCATCAGCGGCAGCGGCAAGTCGTCGTTGGCTTTCGATACGATTTACGCCGAAGGACAGCGGCGCTACATGGAGAGCTTCTCGTCCTACGCGCGCGGCTTCATCGGCGAAATGGAGCGACCCGACGTGGACAAAATCAGCGGCCTGTCGCCCGTCATCAGCATCGAGCAGAAGACTACCTCCCGCAACCCCCGCTCCACGGTAGGTACCGTCACTGAGATCTATGACTTCCTGCGCCTGCTGTACGCGCGGGCGGGTGAGGCGTTCAGCTACGTAACGGGTCGCCGCATGGTGAAGCAGTCGCAGGACCAGATCATCGACCAGTTACTGAACCAGTTTGAAGGACAAAAAACGACCCTGCTGGCTCCCACCGTGAAGGGCCGCAAGGGCCATTATCGTGAGCTGTTCGTACAAATTGCCCGGCTAGGGTACACCAAGGTACGGGTCGATGGTGAAGTGATGGACATCGAGCCGAAGATGCAGCTGGACCGCTACAAGGTACACGATATCGAGATCGTGGTCGACCGCATCGTGCCCAAGGCCGAGGACCGCTACCGGCTCAGTCAGTCGGTGGCTACGGCGCTGAAGCAGGGCAAAGGGGCGATGATGGTGATGGACGCCAAGGACGAAGCGCAGTACTTTTCCCAAAACCTCATGGACCCTGAGTCGGGCATCAGCTACGACGATCCGGCGCCCAATTCCTTTTCGTTCAACTCGCCCTACGGCTGGTGCCCTACCTGCCAGGGGCTGGGCGTAGTGGAAGAAATCACCGAAGAATCCGTCATTCCCGACCGCTCGCTGAGCATCAGCCGGGGTGGGATCGCCCCCATGGGCGAGTACCGCGAAGCCTGGATTTTCAAGCAATTGGAGGTTTTGTTAAAAAAACACAAGGTCAGCCTCAGTACCCCGCTCGAAAAATTCCCGCCCGAAGCCATCGAACTAGTGCTCTACGGCACCGACGAACCCGTGCCGGTACCTTCCAAGAAGTATCCCGGTACCAAATGGGACACCAAGTTCGACGGCATCATCAATTTTCTGAAACGCCAGCAGGAAAACGGCACCGACAAGATTCACGATTGGCTCAAAGACTTCATGGTGATCCGCACCTGTCCCGAATGCCAGGGCGGACGGCTGCGGCAGGAGTCGCTGCACTTCAAAATCGATAACCGTAACATCGCCGAACTGGCCGAAATGGACATCCGCGAACTGGCCGACACGCTGAACGGCATCGAAGATCGGCTGGAAGATCGCCAGAAAGTCATCGCCCACGAAGTATTGAAAGAAATCCGCAAGCGGGTCGGTTTTTTGCTGGATGTGGGGCTGGACTATCTCACCCTGAACCGCGCCCTGCGTACCCTCTCCGGCGGTGAGGCGCAGCGCATCCGCCTGGCCACGCAGATCGGTACCCAACTGACGGGGGTACTCTACATCATGGACGAGCCGAGCATCGGCCTGCATCAGCGCGACAATGTGCGGCTGATTAATTCATTAAAAAACCTCCGTGACCTGGGCAACACCGTGCTGGTCGTAGAGCACGACAAGGACATGATGCTGGCCTCGGACTATATCGTGGACATCGGTCCCGGTGCCGGACGCCACGGCGGCAATATCGTGGGGCAGGGTACCCCGGACGAATTCCTGAAAAACGGCTCCACCACCGCCGACTACCTCAGCGGTCGGCAGGGCATCGAGGTACCCGAAAAACGCCGTAAAGGCAATGGCCACAAACTCGTTTTGAAAAACTGTACGGGTCACAACCTCAAAAATGTCACGCTCAAAATTCCGCTGGGTACCTTGACTTGTGTGACGGGCGTGAGTGGCAGCGGCAAGTCGTCGTTGATCCATGAAACGCTGTTCCCGCTGCTCAACCAGCATTTTTACCGATCTCGCCGCGAACCTTTAGAACATAAGTCCATCGAAGGGCTGGAACATCTGGATAAAGTAATCGAGGTAGATCAGTCGCCGATTGGCCGCACGCCGCGTTCCAATCCGGCTACCTACACCAACCTATTCACCGACATCCGCGCGCTCTACGCCGAACTCCCTGAATCCAAAATCCGGGGTTACAAGCCAGGGCGGTTCAGCTTCAATGTGAAAGGCGGGCGCTGCGAAGACTGCGAAGGAGCGGGTATGAAGAAGATCGAGATGGATTTCCTGCCCGATGTGCATATCAACTGCGAAACCTGCAAGGGAAAGCGCTTCAACCGCGAGACACTCGAGGTACGTTTCAAGGGAAAATCCGTGGCCGACGTGCTGGACATGACGGTAGAATCGGCGCTGGAATTCTTCGAAAATCAGCCGCGCATCCTACGCAAGGTTCAGACGCTGAACGACGTCGGCCTGGGGTACATCACCCTTGGCCAGCACGCCACCACGCTCTCGGGCGGCGAAGCCCAGCGCGTGAAGCTATCCGAAGAACTCTCCAAGCGCGACACCGGCAAAACGCTCTATATTCTGGACGAACCTACCACGGGCCTGCATTTCCAGGACATCCGCCATCTGCTGGCCGTGCTGCAAAAACTCGTAGATAAGGGCAACACCGTCCTCATCATCGAGCATAACATGGACGTCATCAAAGTAGCCGATTACGTCGTGGACCTCGGTCCCGAAGGCGGCGGACTCGGCGGCCAAATCATCGCCGAAGGTACCCCTGAGAAGGTAGCCAAAGTGAAGGGTAGCTATACAGGGCACTTTTTGAAGACGGAGCTGGCGGGGTAGCTTTAGGTTTGACAAGTTTTGAAACTTGTTCTGTGAGTAGACATCGGTTGACAATCGGCAGCAGCAAAAGGAATCACCAATAATAATGGGATCATGGATCAAGTAAATCTAAATTACGAAGACAATGAAAGTCGAAAGTTGAATAGAGAAGAGGATACTTTTGGAATATCTAAAATTTCACAGGTGGAAAATGATATGGCTAAGTGGACATTAGCCCATATGTGCAAAATTTTTTATGAGACATTCATAGAATATAGTCCTATTACGAGGGATGAAAGAGAACAATACTTTCAAGAGAACAACTCTCATCCCAATATTCATATTTTAAAAAATATTCTTGTTCCACTGAATGTTTATGTGATAGATAGAAATCAAAAAAAAGCAATCCTTCCCTTTGGTTTTTTGGAAGATAATGATTTCATTATTGATGAACATATTATTAGTCAAAGTACAATATACTATACTCGAAGTGAGTTCCAAAGGGACAATTTTTATTCTTTTAGCAATGCTATAAAAGGTCTCGATTTAAATAACGATGATGCTTCTCAGGTTTTTTTTATTATATTATGTGACTTATTATCAGCAAGAATTCAAGTATTTAAAAAGAACAAAACTCATCATGAAATACCAGATCTACTTGATAATCAATCTTCTTTAAATATTAACTTTTTGAAATGTTTTATTGATTTTGATAAATTGACAGATATACAGTTACATGATATTTATGAACAAGAGTATTTTTTTGAGCATTATACAGATTATAAAATATGGTGTGAATTAGATGGCCTTATTGAAAAAATATTTTCGATACAACATACAGAAATAGTCAATAATGTAGCAAATGATCTAACAAAAAAACCTCACGAAAAATTTGAATATATTTCTTCAAAAATCTTTAAATTATCTTCCAGTAAAGCTAAGCAACTTCGACTAGGAAGAACTAATAATTTGCAATACCTTGATTATGAGCTAGAAATTTTTCAGAGAGCTATCGAGCATTCAAAAAATTTAATACAATTTCAAAAACTAATACAAATGGACGAAAATCAAACAAACAATTTTTATGGTTTAGTAGGGCAATTCAATACCCATTCTACGATAAAAAACGCGAATGTAGATATGAGGTCTTCTAATCGTGAGACGAGCATAAATGAAATCAAGACTATTTTAGAAGAGCTTAAACAAGCAAATATTGATAATAAAGATTGGCAGGAGGCTTTGGTGAAATGTATTTCAGAATTTCATGAATATGAATCTTTAAATTCAGTTACAGATAAACAAGTTGTTTCAACTCGCTTGAATACATTATTTGTAAATTTAAAAGAGATAAGAGACAAATTTGAATTGATAACTTTTCCCATTGAGGTTTACTCTAAGATAGATGTAATTTTAGGTCTTTGGCATACCCTCCCATCTGCTTAAAAAAATATAGAATTTCTAATCGAGAGCTTTCGGTGTAGAGAAATGCGCTTAGTGCCTGTTTACTGGCAAATTGTCTATGCCGCAAACCAATAAAAAATGTTCAAGCCTACAAATGGATAATCTGCACAACGAGAAGCATTACAAAATGGCTCTGAGCCGGGTGTGGGAATTAATGGAAAATTCCAATAAAACGTATACAGAAGAGCAAGAAATGGATATGCTGGTCACTCTGGTGGAAGCTTACGAGGAAGTCCACATACCCATGCAGCCGAGCGATCCCATTGCTTTTTTAAAATATAAAATGGAGCAGGATGATCTCAAACAACTTGACCTTATTCCCTTTATCGGCGACAAGACCAAAGTATCCAAAGTATTGAACTATAAGCAAGAGCTCACCGTAGCCATGATCCGAAACCTAAGCAAAGGGCTGCATATCCCGATCAATTTTTTGATTCCTGCCTGAAAGCAGCCGAAATGTTATCGTCGAATAACAACTTCATATCCCTGAGATCAGTATTTTGGTACTTTCTTCCCGATTCGCCGCAAAGGCAAGCGTGGCCAAAACGTCCTCTCGGGCGAGTGAAGGAAAATCCTCAACAATTTCTTCGGTACTCATGCCACTAGCCAGCCAACCGAGCACATCCTGCACCGTGATGCGGGTACCCTTGATGCAGGGCTTCCCAAATCGAATTTCGGGATTGATACTGATTCGTTCCTGAATTTCTTTCATTTGATTTTCTTTTATTCAAAGGTACGTATTTCCTGAGCATTCGGGAAGTCGAAAACGTACTCAAGGAAAGCCCGGCCCCAGCGGCAAAATTATCGCCGAAGATTCCCCCGAGAAGGTAGCCAAGGTGAAGGGTAATCATACGGGGTACTTTATTCTATCCGTCGACATTCATGTCAAGCCCAGCAACACTTCCAGCTGATGGTACCCTACTCCAAAATACATCTTGGAAGCCTGTATTTTTTCCATGATCGCAGCCTGATCAGGGGTACCTTTCGTCCGTTTTTCGCCCACGATCAATACATTTTTGGGCGTGTGTGCATCGGAGACGAACTCAAAAATTTTGGTGGCGTAGCCGTGGTATTCCAGGAGCAGCGACCGGATGCCGTCGGTGACCATTTCGGCCTGGCGTTCCAGAAAAATGCCGTGCTTCATCAAAAAATCCAGTTCGTTTTTGACCCGGTGCTTCTCCATTTCACGACGGATCTGTTTGTGGCAACAAGGCGCGACCACGATCAGATCGGCGTCGGCGGTGATACCCTGATAGATGGCCTCATCGGTAGCCGTGTCGCAAGCGTGCAGGGCAATGAGGACGTTGATCTGTTCCTGTGGAGCGTAATTTTCGATGGTACCTTCTTCAAAATGCAACCCGTCGAAGCCGGATTTTTGGGCGATACCATTGCATAAATCCACCAAATCTTTCCGAAACTCCACACCCGTGACCTGCGCGGGTTTGCCAAGCACATTGTTCAAATAATCATAGAGTGCAAAGGTAAGGTACCCCTTGCCCGCACCCATGTCCACGATGTTTGTCTGCGGGCGCTCCGGTAGTTCTTTGAGCAGAGAGCTCAGGATTTCGATGTAATGATTGATCTGTCGGTACTTGTCCTGGGCGTTTTTATACACTTTTCCCTGTGCATCGGTGATGCCCAGCTCGGTGAGGTAAGTCTTTCCCTGGGCTTCGATTTTCCGCTGCTTCGGTTTGTCGTGTTCCAACGAGGGAAGTTCAGCCAGGGTAGGTTTGTCTATTTTCAGACTAAATCCGTCGTTCGGAGCATACTGGATTCTGACATCATGCCGAAGGGTAAACAACTGCGCCGACCGGAACCCGTGTTCCGTCAGCAGGGCACCTAGCTCGGTGATCGCGTCGTCCGGGAAATGGTTTTTGGTGATGTCCCGCGTTCGGTAGCGGTACAGAAACGAAATTTTCTCCTTCCGCTTGACAAGGACCTTTTTAAGGTAGAGGTTTTTTAGATCGGACTCTTCGCCCTGATAATCGCCAAAACTGGCTTTGATGAAAGTATTATCGGTGATACTGGCTCGGATGAAGCGGATGAATTGGGAGGTTTCGGCGGACATGGTAACGTAGAGGCTGGATTTTGGAAAAGTGAGTTTGTGAGATAATCGGGATAAGTTACGAGTGAAAACACCCACAACGGCACCAGCATTAACACATTCCTCTTCCGAAAGGTGCTTACTACCCTAGGTCCACCGGCTCACGTACTCCGAAAACGTGTCTTTGTACTGATCACTGACCGGGATGGTCGTATCACCGATCTGGATGCTGGTACGGGTGATGGCCTCTATCCGTTCTAGGTTCACGATGTAGGAGCGGTGCACGCGCATGAAGCGGTGCGCAGGGAGTTTTTCTTCCAGGCTTTTCAGGCTGGTCAGCGAAAGCAGGGGACGGGTTTCGGTCCGGAGGTGCACCTTTACGTAGTCTTTCAGGCCCTCGATGTAGAGGATGTCGCTGTACGCGACCCGGACCAGCTGGTACTCTACTTTCAGAAACAGGTATTCTTCGGGCGGTACGACAGGTGCAGGCGGCGCTTCGGCCACGGGAGCCAGACCACCCTGCTCCGCTTTCCGCACCAGATCAAAATAGGTACTGGCTTTGGTAGCAGCCCGGAGGAATTCTTCGTAGTTGAATGGTTTGAGCAGATAATCCAGCGCATCCACGCGAAAGCCTTCGAGCGCAAAATGGTTGAAAGCCGTGGTGAATACAATGCGCGGGGCGGCGGTATTCGATCCCGCCGATTTGTCCAGTACCCGCGCCAGTTCAATACCCGTCAGGTCGGGCATCTGGATATCCAGAAACAGCACGTCCACCGGCTGCTCGTGCAATCCCTGTAAGGCTTCCACCGCGCTGGAATACCGCCCGACGAGTTTCAGGAAAGGTGTTTTTTCAATAAAGGCACACACCAGCCCCAAAGCCAAAGGCTCGTCGTCGACGGCTATACAGCGTAGTGTGTTCATACGGCATCGAGTTCGAGGTGTACCTTGTATTCTTTTTCAGTCTGGTTTTCTTTCACATCCAGCTCGTAACGGCCGGGGTAGAGCAGGTCGAGGCGGCGGCGGGTATTGACCAGACCGATGCCGTTGCTTTCTTCCAGATTGGTCGATTTCTTGTCGGTAAAAAGCGTGTTGCATACCTCCACATGGATTTTGGCGCCCTCCTGGCGGATAATGATCTCGATGCGGCTGGGCTGGGTAGCGCTCACGCCATGCTTGAAGGCGTTTTCGATGAAAGGCAAGAACAACATGGGCGCGATGGGTACGTCGTGCATGGGCTCAGGCGGCGTCAACTGCACCGTCACTTTATCGGTAAGGCGCAGCTGCATGAGCTTGATGTAATCCTGCGCGAAGGCGATTTCCTGGCTTAGTTGCACCGTACCCTGCTGCGATTCGTACAGCACATAACGCATCATACGCGACAGCTTGTGCAGGGCTTCACGGGACGCTTCTACGTCAATTACCGTCAGGGCGTAGATGTTGTTGAGGGTGTTGAAGAAAAAGTGCGGATTAATCTGCGCTTTCAGGAATGAGAGTTCGGAGTCGATTCTGGCGCGTTCCAGCTTTTCGCGGAGTTCGGCATCGTGCTGCCACTTCTGCACGGCTGCCACGCTGGTACTGATGCCAATGACCATCAGCGCGGTGAGTAGTGAGAAATAGTCCAGGGAATCTTCCCGCCGCATGATTCCCGAATTGCGGACCGCTTTGAAGGCATTTTCCATGCTTTCGCGCAGGTTGACCCATATTTCCACCTGCTGGATCGAAAACGAAACCAGTAATACGGCACAGATATTCAATATGACAAACAGGCTGGTGCGGTTGAGGAAGAGGTACCGGGGTATCCAGACGCGGTAATTAATGTAGAAAACGGCCAGCAGCAGGCCGAATAGGACCGCCTGCTTGAACCAGAATTGCGTAGGTATGGTAATACGCCAAGTGAGCGGCTGCCACAGTAACAGGATCGACCCCAGCAGAGCCCACACCATGACGTGTACCAGCCACGGCATATACTTACGGTTTGAGAACGATTCCATAGTTGAGTACAATTTAGATGAGTTCGGGTGAGCTAAACGAACAGGCCCCAGCTTTATTGGGACCGATTGACTTGACAAGACTACATAGTACTTTCCAAAGAAGATATGATTAATAGATCAATGACCCCAGTATACAGACAGGCCGCGGATTTCTCTCTACGAAAATCAGCCAGGACCAACCTGAGCCGAATTGGATATTTCTATCGATAAAAAAAAGCAATTGGTCTATGCTTGTCGGCCGTTTGTCAAGTTTGGTACTTTTCCTGGCAACAAAGGCTGTTACTTTGATGTAGTAAGGGCAGTTCAACCCGAACGAATCATCTTTTGTATTTTTCTATTTTTTCCATTTTTACCCGTTAGCATAATCGCCATGAATAAGATTTGCACACTAATCACATTTTTAACCTTGGGTCTGGGTGCTTCGGCGTTCGCCCAGTTTCCTACGGGAGGCGGTCGTCCCCAGCCCGAGACCACGGCCATTCCCGGTACAGTCGATAATTCGGCCCGGGGCAACGGCAAAATCAGCGGTACTCTCATCGACTCCGTATCCAAGCAGCCCGTTGAATTCGCCTCCATCTCCCTCGTCGAAATCAAAACCAATCAGCCCGTGGATGGTACCACCACCGACGACAAGGGCAAATTCACCATCAAGAATATTGCCGATGGCGACTACAAGTTATTAATTTCTTTTATTGGCTACAAAGGCAAGCAGATACCCAATATTACTATTGGCCACCGCACAAACCTAGAATTGGACAATGTGGTGCTGGTACCTGACGTAGTGCAGCTTGACGCCGTGACTGTGACAGGCCAAACCGAACTCATTGAAGAACGTGTGGACCGACTGGTCTATAATGCCGAAAAAGACATCGCCAGCCGGGGCGGCGACGCCACCGAAGTAATGCGCAAGGTACCTATGCTGAGCGTGGATCTGGACGGTAACGTGTCGTTGCGGGGTAGCTCCAACGTGAAAGTGCTGATCAACAACAAGCCCTCTACAATCCTGGCCACCAGCGTGGCCGACGCCCTGAAGCAGATTCCTGCCGACATGATCAAGTCCGTGGAGGTAATCACTTCGCCTTCGGCCAAGTACGACGCCGAGGGTACCGCCGGAATCATCAACATCATTACCAAGAAGAACACTTTACAGGGCGCCACGCTCAACTTTGATACGGGCGTCGGCAACCGGGGTGCCAATCTAGGTCTGCGGGGTAGCTACCGCACGGGCAAGATGGGCTTCAACCTGGGCGGCTTCGGCCGGATCGGCTACAACGTGATCGGGAAAGGAGAAAACATTCAGGAAGGTACCAAAAACGGGATTCCCTTCTCGGTACGTCAGAGCACCGACTCGCGCAACAACTACTCATTTGGTTCGTATAACCTGGGCTGGGACTATGATATCACGGACAAGTCGTTCATTACGGCCAGTGTCCGGTACGGTACCCGCAATTCGAAAAATACGCAGGGTATCTCGACCCGGAATTCATTCGGCAATACCCCCGCTACCACTTCCTTCCGGGATGTGAACGTGAAAGATTTGTCCGGAACGGTGGATGTAAACGTGGACTACACACGTCAGCTGAAAAAACCGCAACAGGAATTCAGTATTCTGACGCAGTTCAGCCGCAATAACCGCACGAACAATTTCGACGCCGATCTGTTCGACTCTGCCACTTCATCCACCTTGCTGGGCCAGGAAGGCAACCGCAACGGCAGCTTCAATCAGGAAAGCACCGTGCAGCTCGACTACACCTCCCCCATCAAGAAAAACCAGCTTATCGAATTTGGGGGTAAAGGTATTTTCCGTGAGGTGAACAGTGATTTCACCTACTACAGCAACGTGACCCAGCCCCGGCAGGCCAACAGCCTCGACTACGGCCAGAACGTTGCCGCTACCTACCTCTCCTATACTTACTCGACCAAGAACAAATATACGTTCAAGGTAGGGAGCCGTTATGAGTACACCACTATCGACGCCACGCAGGGCGAAGGCAAACTGGCCATTCCTAACTATGGCAACCTGGTACCGAGTGTGAATATCTCCAAAACGCTGAAAGGCGGACGCACGATCAAGCTGGCGTACAACCGCCGTTTGCAGCGTCCCGGCATTCAGTTTTTGAACCCCAACATCAACGCCTCCAATCCCCAAAACATCACGGTGGGTAACCCCAATCTGTCGCCCGAACTGACCGATCAGTTCGAGGCCAGTACGAGCTGGTTCAAGAAGTCAGTGTACCTCAACATGTCAGTTTTCGGCCGTAATACCAACAACTCCATCGAGAGTGTACGTACCACCGACGAGCGTGGTGTAATTACGACAAGCTACGGCAACATCGGGCAAAAGCAGAACTACGGTATGAACCTGTTCGGGAACGTCACGCTGTTCTCGATCTGGCAACTGGGCGGTGGCTTCGACGGCTATTATGCCTACCTGTCCAACAACTCCAGCAACGCCGCGCTGGGCACCAGCAATTCGGGCGTGGTGGTGTCGGGCCGGGTGTTCACCAACCTGACCTTCAAAAATGGCTGGGGCTTCCAGGGCTTCGGCTTCATGCGGGGCCGCGATGTGCAGCTACAAGGTACCCAGACGGGATTCCGTATGTACAGCTTGGGAGTAAAGAAAGATTTCAGCAACAAACGCGGCAGCGTGGGTCTGGGCATGGAAAACTTCCTGCAGAAATCGTTCCGTCAGGAAACCATTCTCAAGACACCTACCTTCACCCAGACCAACGTCAACAACCTGTATAACCGGGGCTTCCGGGTAAACTTCTCTTACAAGCTGGGTAAAATGAGCTTCGACGATCAGCAACCGCGTCGCCGCCGCAAGAGCGTCAACAACGACGACCTGAAAGGCGATGGTGGTGGCGATAATAATGGAGCACAGCAAGCCGCTCCAGCCGCGGGCGGTGGAAGGCCACAAGGCGGAAACAAGTAATTTTTCAACTCCGAATCCTTATAGCACGGGTACCCCAGCAGCGGGTACCCGTGCTTTTTTGTGGTGGGGTACCCTATAAAACGGACAAGGTTTTTTGCAATCGCCAAACTCTCATATCTCATAATTCTTATCTCATATCTGAATAATGGATCGTCGTGATTTTATCCGAAGCAGTGTAGCTGGTGGCATAGGGCTGGCCTCCTTTTCGCAAAATTGGTTTGTACCTGCCGCTGAATTTCCGGTCGAGCGAATTACGGATGGTGAGCATTTCCATTGGTTTGGCTACTACGACAAATGGCAGATCGACCCTACCGGCCGCTATGCCCTGGGCATGCGGGTACCTTTCGAGGGCCGTACCCCCGAAGCGAAAGATACGATCGAGATTGGCCTGATCGATTTGCAGGATAACAACAAGTGGCGCAAGCTAGGTACCTCGAATACCTGGGGCTGGCAGCAGGGCTGTATGTTACAATGGTTGCCCGGCTCCAACGAGGAGGTGATCTGGAACGATACCGTCAGCCCTGACGGCTGGGGAACTACCTGGGGAAGCCGCATTGTCAATATCAAGACTGGTCGGGAGCGCCTTCTGCCAAAACCCATCTATGCCCTGGCGCCCAACGGCGAATTTGCGGTAGGCACCGAGTTCAACCGTATTCAGAACCTGCGGCCCGGTTACGGGTACGCAGGTCGGCCCGATCCCTACGAGAAGGAGAAAGCTCCGGCGGAAATCGGGATTTATAGGATTAATCTAAAAACGGGAAAGAGTAATCTGCTGGTGTCGCTGGCCGAAATGGCCGCCCTACCCCATCTGGGCGAATCTGTCACCGATTACTGGCACTGGTTCAACCACCTGCTGATCAGTCCTGATAATAAACGGATGCTGTTTCTCAACCGTTGGCGGCACAAGGTACAGGAGCAAGACGGGGTACCTACCACGGATTTTATCACCCGCATGGTGACGATGGACACCGAAACAGGCCAAAACCGCTACGTCATCGACCCTTCCGGCAACACGTCCCACATCATCTGGGACGGCCCCCGGCACATCCTCGGCTGGACCAAGCCCATCGGCAAGGAGTGGGGTTTCTGGCTGATGGAAGACAAAACCCAAAATTGTGTACACATTGGTGCCGAGGCCATGCCCGTCAACGGCCACAACACCTACGTACCCCACACCAACAATAAATGGGTCCTGAACGATACCTACCCTGACGCTAACCGTCTCCAGACGCTCTATCTCTACCACATTCCCACTGACCGTCGGGTGGTATTAGGCAAGTTTCTGTCGCCGCCGCAGTATAAGGGCGAGTTTCGCTGTGACCTGCATCCGCGCATCAACCAGCAGGGTACTCGTGTCTTTTTCGACTCCACCCACGAGAAGCTCGGGCGGCAGATATATAGCATCGATATTGAAAAGGTTGTGAAAGGATAGCTGATCCTGCGCTCCGGCAGCAGGTTCATCGTGGAAAATAGTCAAACCTCAATCTGATATATACCTTCGGACGAATTGCGAAAAAAATTGAATATACAGGCGCTCATCTACTTCCAAAAAGAGGGCATCTGGTTGGTTCCGCCCCGTAGACGGCAATCGCTGCAGGTAGGGGTACCCATGATGTACAGAGGTACCGGGGAATTTCCTTCGTAGTATTCCGACAGGATAAGATCGGGCGATTCAAGTATTTCGCGGGCAGTCAGCGTGTCGGTGGGCTCACAGGCCGGATTGGGGCGACCCAGGTACTCCGTAACGAACAGGCGCTGCTCCTGGCGGTTGGAGGCGCTGAAGTACCCGAACACCAGCTCCCCCGCATCACCCACCGAGCGGATGTTGCCCGTCACCTCGGCCGGCTGCGGGTCGAACAGGCTGCCCGTCCGCTCGGTCGTCTTCGACAGCGCGTTCCAGTACTCGTACTCCTGCTGCGTCAGCGCGTACTGCCTCACCAAAATGCTGTACCGCGACTGGAGCTTGCCGCTGGCCGAGGGCACGAAGGTCACCCCCTGGTCGCGGATGATGTCCTTACTGAGCTTGACCGACGTGCCCAGCACGATCGTGGTGGGGCTGGCGCTGCTCCAGCACGTGTTGATGCTCTGTTCGCGGTAAACCACATCTTTTCCCACCAGTTCGTAGACCGAGTACAGGGGCATGGAGTACTGCCAGGTCTCCTCGTAGCTCCACCGGTAGAAGCGCGTCCTGTCCTGTGGGTCGTGCGTGTTGACGTAGATTTGCACCCCCTCGCCCGCCCCCCTGACCCTGTAGGTGAGGCTGTCGATGGGCGGGTTTTTCACCACCGGCACGTAGGCCGACAGGTACTCCCTGCCGCCGCTGGTCCTGATGCGCAGCCGGTACTTTTCGCTGTCCCTGAACGTCGTAGGTGCCAGATCATACACTCCCGGGACGGCTTCGGCAAATGCAAAGGAACTTCCCTTGTCGCCCTCCACAGTGAGCTTGGCGCGTGATTCGGGCTGGGGGCCACCCTTCTCGTAGATGTTCTGGGTGCGGCTTAGCTTGATCTGGCTGCCGGCGCCGGGGGTGGTGTTCAGCGAGCCGTCGACGACCAGGTAGTGCTCGGCGTCGGTGATCTCGGGGGGGCGAAGGGCTCGACGCAGGCCTTCAGCGCCAGGACCGCCACCAGCAGGACCGCTATGTAATGTATTTTGTTTCTCACTATTCTGCCAAACTATTGATTATTAGAGCCTTTATATATACGATTTGAAACAGTATTCTTCATTTTCTTCCCATGCTTATTGTCTCACAGTTTCTATCCTCGCCTACTGCCTCACCCCCGGCTTTACCTCGAATGTAGTTTCCTTACTCCCCACCGTGCCATCGGAAGTAATGCCCTGCACCACTATCCGATAGGTACCTGTCTGGTCGGAGGTATAAAAGTCGAGGCTGGTTTTACCCTGCGCGTCGGTGGTGAGGGTAGGTGACCAATGGAGCAGATTGCGAAAATCGGGCAGACGGCTGTCACGGTTAGTGGCGTCATAACGCGGGGCGTAGAATTCTTTTTTGGATTGGGCAAACTGGTAGGAAAATACCAGTGCGCGCGGGTCGAGCTCGAAGCCGGCCAAATCGCCCTTGTAAGTAGTATAGCTGACAATCCCGGAGAACGAGCGGTGGCCCAGGTAATACAAGCCATCCACTACTTCCAGTTTCTTTACTTTCAGGGGATCGAATGCCATGATTTTGTCCGTGTCGAATACGGGTACCCCATCGAGCAGAATGAGCGGGTCGTCCTTAAAAATGCCCTGCGGAGTGATGTTGTCGACTACCCGAAAATGGAACTTGCCCTGCTGCCGCCGTACAAACACCCCCGGCACATACTCACGCATTACTTCCTCCATGGTAGGAAATCGGGTGAAGGCATCCAGGAAATATTTTTCGTCGGGTTGGCCAAAGAAAGCCAGGCTATCCACACCCACCGCCATGGAAGCGATGGGTGGCCGAGTAGTAAAGGCATTGAGGGTCTGCATATTGATGCTGCGTGTCAGCAGTTGGTCCGCATTTTCGCGACGTAACGCGTACTGTGGCCATCGTCGTGCCGAAACCTGGTCGGAGTACGGACTGCTGATCTCGACCCGGTGGGTACTATCGTGCCGGCTATCGGTCTGTACAATGATATCCTGATTATCGAACATTTTGTTGATCTCGAACCGGATATTTCCCAGCGAGTCGCTTTGGGCCACAAACAGTTTGGCATGCAGGCTGGGAGCGGCCAAGAAGGTACTGACATTCGCAGCGGGTTGTCCGGTCAGTATATTGAGTACTTTTCCCTTGATAAAATGTCCCCCGTGTTCTGGCAGGTACATCGGCTTGGGGGGGTATCCATTTCTTCCCAGCGGAACCGGCTCCATCCGTGCGTGAGCATCACCAGATCCAGCGCTTCGGCGGCTTTAGCGTCTGTTTGCCGAAAATAGGATGCCGGCGATTCTACCGTTCCTTTCAAATCGGAGGTAAGCAACAGGTAGCTATCGATGGTAGGCTGGTCGGAAACGGGTAAGGAGTCGAGTAAAAAGACCGATGTGGAAAGGGTAACAGGTGCCGCTCCCGTGACCTGCGCGGTCAGGTCGAGGTGGACTTTTTCGCGGGTCGTGTACTCACGTTTGTCCGGCAGGGCTGTAATTTCCACCGATCGGGCTGGCCGCTTGAAATACAACCGCTCACCAACGGGGCGCGCATTCTGGTCGAAAATCGTGAAGTGGGTGATGCCGTCGCCCAGCGTACCTTTGTCCACTAAAAATTCAGCTTTTCCATTCTGCAAGGTACCCCTGTCAGTATGCGCAGCCCCCAGCCCGGTATGGGCTAACAGGTATAGTCCGTCGGGAGCATTGTTTCCCGTCCTCGCGAGTACGGTTATCTTTAGCTTTTGTTCGCCAGAATCTTGTACCTGTATGGCGTAGCCTTGTTTTTGGGCAGCAGGCAGCGGATAAGTAGCCGTTTTTCCCGCCGCATCCTGGATGACAGCCCGATACTTACCCTCGTCTGCAGGCTTGAACACAAAGCTACCCATTCCGAAACGCACCGGCTGGAAGCGTAGCAAGGTATCATTTTGTTGATCGATCAGTGCACCCTTGAAATCGATTCCCTTTCCGTTAGAATCCACTGCCCGGAAAGCCACGCGGTTTTCCAATTGACCAACCAGCGCCCCACCCTCCGGAAAAAACTGTACGTCGTAGGCGGGAGTTTGCTGGCTGGCCACCGGCTGGGACATACCGGCCACAAAGGGATTGAGAACCGTAATGGGGGCTTCGAAGTAGTAGTCCGGGCTAAAATTTTTCATCCAGTTGGTGTAGCCACGCACCGTGTAGGTACCACTGGAGAGCGTAGCCGGCAGCAGCAGGTTACCTTCCCCCTGCCCGTCAGTCAGGGCTATTTTGGTTTGGGCTACCGGGTTGCCTTCTTTATCCAGAACATCCAGGTACCCTACCTTGCTCACATCGAGGGCATGGTGTGAGGTACCCTCTACGCAGTAGGCTTTGAACCACAGGGTTTCACCTACTACATAGAGCGGACGATCCAGATGAACAAAGATTTTTTCCTGTAAGGTCCGGTTCACATAGTCGGAATAGGATTTTTGAATCCGTTCCTGTGGCTGTCCTTGTCCCAGCGTAAGCAGGGGTAGGATGATGAGCAAAACAGCCTGCCCGATTTCGATTTTGATACGTTTTTTCATGCGTTCAACGCGGAAGGATTGGGTACCTTTAAATAAAAAAATAGCAAAACTGAATTTCCGGCAGGGAGTTGTATTCCTACCTCATTTCCAGAAAAGCGGTTTTTGGATCGTTCCTCCCCGCAGGCGACAGTCCGTACAGTTCACCGCTCCCATAATGTATTGCGGGATAAAAGAACCCTCGGAATAATATTCGGTCAAAATCAGATCCAGCGATTCAAGTATTTCGCGGGCGGTCAGCGTGTCGGTGGGCTCACAGGCCGGATTGGGGCGGCCCAGGTACTCCGTAACGAACAGGCGCTGCTCCTGGCGGTTGGAGGCGCTGAAGTACCCGAACACCAGCTCCCCCGCGTCACCCACCGAGCGGATGTTGCCCGTCACCTCGGCCGGCTGCGGGTCGAACAGGCTGCCCGTCCGCTCGGTCGTCTTCGACAGCGCGTTCCAGTACTCGTACTCCTGCTGCGTCAGCGCGTACTGCCTCACCAAAATGCTGTACCGCGACTGGAGCTTGCCGCTGGCCGAGGGCACGAAGGTCACCCCCTGGTCGCGGATGATGTCCTTACTGAGCTTGACCGACGTGCCCAGCACGATCGTGGTGGGGTTGGCGCTGCTCCAGCACGTGTTGATATCCTGATTTCGGAAGACGACTTCTTTTCCCACCAGTTCGTAAGCCGAGTACAGGGGCATGGAGTACTGCCAGGTCTCCTCGTAGCTCCACCGGTAGAAGCGCGTCCTGTCCTGTGGGTCGTGCGTGTTGACGTAGATTTGCACCCCCTCGCCCGCCCCCCTGACCCTGTAGGTGAGGCTGTCGATGGGCGGGTTTCTCACCACCGGCACGTAGGCCGACAGGTACTCTCTGCCGCCGCTGGTTTTGATGCGCAGCCGGTACTTTTCGCTGTCCCTGAACGTCGTAGGCGCCAGATCATACACTCCCGGGACGGCTTCGGCAAATGCAAAGGAACTCCCCTTGTCGCCCTCCACAGTGAGCTTGGCCCGCGATTCGGGCTGCGGGGCGCCCTTCTCGTAGATGTTCTGGGTGCGGCTTAGCCTGATCTGGCTGCTGGCGCCGGGGGTGGTGTTCAGCGAGCCGTCGACGACCAGGTAGTGCTCGGCGCCGGTGATCTCGGGGGGGGCGAAGGGCTCGACGCAGGCCTTCAGCGCCAGGACCGCCACCAGCAGGACCGCTATGTAATGTATTTTGTTTCTCACCGCTCTGCTGAATCGTTGATAAAGTATTGACCGAATGAATCAAGGTACCGGCTGTAAATCCCAATACCTCTTTCCCTGCCTAAAACCTAAAATTATAGGTTATTGTCGGAATCGGCTGTCCGAAAATCGAGAGTTTGTAGCCATTCACTACGCCTCCCCGCGTTTGGAAATAGACCGACGAGGGGTTTTTGCGTCCCAGCAAATTATACACGGCCACCGTCCAGGAACTGTGGGCCAGTTTTTTGATCTTATGGTTTCCCTCGATGTTCATGGACATATCGACACGATAATAGTCCGGAATACGGTACTGGTTGCGGGCGGCGTAATAAATCCGTTGTGCGCCTTCGATGGTGTACTTGCCGATAGGGGGCGTATAGGGCCGTCCCGTACTGTATGTAAAATTGAACGATACGCTGAACCGATGGCTGAGCCGGTAGTTGGTGATAGCCGTAAAATCGTGGGGCTTGTCGTAATTGCTGGGATAATAGTTACCGTCGTTGGGCGCATCGGGTGAGGTACGGTCGAGCGCCCGCAGCAACGAGCGCGAGTAGGTGTACCCTACCCAACCGTTTAGTTTTCCCGTCATTTTTCTGAGCATCAATTCAATTCCGTACGCTTTGCCCCGCGTGCTAATGACCGCAGCCTCAATGCGGGGGTTCATGATAAGTGAGTCGCCACCCTTATAATCCAGGAAATTGCGGATATTCTTGTAGTACCCCTCCACAGATAGTTCAATCTGATTGCCACGCAGGTTACGGTATAGTCCTACGGCGATCTGATCGCCCAACTGGGGTTTGATGTAGCCGTCACTCAGTTTCCAAATGTCGGTCGGCGACGCAACCATGGTGTTAGAAAGCAGGTGAATGTACTGGCGCAGAGTATTGTAGCTCACTTTCAACGACAAATCGCCCGTCAGCATCCTACGAACCGAAATCCGGTATTCAGGCCCGCCATACGTCTTGATGAATTTTCCCGCCGCGTAGCTTTGCGTACCGGCCTCATACAACTTGTCGATGGGCTGGCCCGGCAGATACTGATTGACGGTTTTGGGGCCCAAATAATTGAACACCGAAAACCGCAGCCCGGCCGTAATGAGCAGCCTGGGATTCACCTCGAAGCGGTCTTCGATGTACACGGCACTTTCCTGGCCCTGTTCCGCCTCCAGCTTGTCGGGCAGAATCAGCGATTCGCTGCTCCGGGGTTGGAAGGTACCGGGCGAGAGGCCGTAGCGAATGGTACTCAGCCCAAAATCAAGCGTGTGCCGGGCATCGAGCAGATAACTGAATTCGGCTTTCGCGCTAGCCTGTTTTATCCCGAATTTGAGATCGAAGGCATTGAGGGGTACCTGTATGCTGGCCACGGCGTACTGGTAGCTGGTGTAGGCAGCCGTGAAGGTACCATACAGCTTGGCATTGAAGGTATGTTTCCATTTGAGCGAAGCCAGCTGATTCTGATAAGCATAAATCGTATCGCCGAAGAGACGGAAACGATCCCGGCTGAGGTACCCTGTCACATATACGCTATTCTTTTCGTTGATTTCGTGGCTGATGTGGGCATTCACATCGTAAAAAGAAGCCGTACTCTTGTTGTACTCGCCCGTATCCAGCCGCTTCAACAACCAGTTGGAATACGTGGAGCGGCCACCAATGATGAAGGATGATTTATCCTTGACGATTGGCCCTTCCAGCGACAGACGGCCGGTGATAAGCCCGATGCCGCCCGAGCCTACGAATTTTTTCTTGTTGCCATCACGGCTGCTGATGTCCAGTACCGACGACAATCGTCCCCCCAGGCGTGCCGGAATCGAGCTTTTGTACAACTCCACGTCTTTCAGAATGTCGGGATTAAAGGCCGAGAAGAAACCGAACAGGTGCGAGGGATTGTACACTGTAGCGTCATTGAACAGAATTAGATTCTGGTCGGCCGAGCCACCGCGCACGTTCAAACCCACGCTGCTTTCACCCACGGATTTGACACCCGGCAAAGTCATCACGGTACGTAACAGGTCGGTTTCGCCCATGACGGTGGGTACCTGTTTGAGCGTTTTGATGGAAAGTTTCACCTGTCCCATCTGCGAACTCGCCACATTGGCATCCTGCCCGGCTTTGATCGCTACTTCTTTCAAAGCCGTCACGCTTTCAAGCACCTCGATATCCAGCTTGCCGTCGGAGTAGAGCATGATTTGTCGGAAAGTTTCGCGCATACCGATGCTTCTGACTCTCAGACGCTGACGCCCCCGGGGAATGCTGAGTGAATAATAGCCAAACACATCGGTTGTGACGCCGATCTGGGGAGAATCGATGAATACCGCCGCGCCGATGACCGGCTCGCCCGTAACGGCGTTTCGCACAAAGCCTGATACCGTGGAATTGCCGGGAGTAACGCGGACCTTCCGGGGGCCTACTTCGTATAGTTTGTTCTCCGCAGTAGCCAGTAATTTCTCCTGCTCATCACCGGGTGGCGCGTACGCAATGGCCTCCTGATTGGAGGCTTCGGTAGGGAGTTGAGTAATAATGGCCGTACCTTTAGTAACAAACACCCGGTTTTGAGAGTCGATGGCGTAGGTGTACTCGGTATCTTTGAACACCTGCGCCAGCACCGTGCGCAAGGGTTGGTTCTGTACCTGCAGATAGATCTGAAGATTATCGAGTTTGGCGGCATCGTAGTAGAAGTAATAGTCCGTCTGCCCCTCAATGGTTTTTACAAAATCCTTGAATTTGACGTCGTTGAATTGACCATTAATCAACGGCTCCGTCCTGTTCTGCCCCATGGCCGGGTACCCCGCCAGCCAACACACTGCCAGTATAACAATCAGCTCGTAAATTTTTTTCATGGCTTGGTCAGTTCATCGTAATAAGTAGCAAGACCCAGAATTGCGGCCTCCCGGTTTTCACGGAAGCTCAGCTTTTGCTCCCGCAAATATTTTTTCAAAGGTCTTTTCTGGTCTTCCAGATAGCCCAGTACTGATTTTTTGGTATGGACGGGATGGTATGTCCCTGCCTGATAAAGGTAAAATAAGTTTTTTTCCGGGAACCTGATAATGACTCTCCTTTCGCTAAGATCCTGTTGCCGCTCCTTGGTGCGACGGGCCACTAGTTTTGTTTTTCCATCATAGAGTTGGTCATAGAAGCCGGTACGCAGGCCTTCAACTCGTCCGGTGTCGGCCTCCACCCTAAGAAAGGTATGCTCCGGTATTGTGAAGTAGCGTACTTTTGGGCTCTGTAAGGCCACGTTTCCAAAACTCTGCTTGTACCGAACCACGAGCTGATCTTTCACGATATCATACAATATCGGCACATCGCGGAACAACTGTCCATCGTAGAAAACTGAACCCATTGTCCAGTTTTCGGACAGGTAAAACTGGTGATCGTCGGCTGGGCTGTCGTAGATATAGTACTGCGGACCATTATACAAATGCTGCGATTCAACGGTGGCCGAGTCGTACAGGGATAGAGCAGCCTGAACTCCCGGCGCGATTGAGGCAAGGTCCCTTGGATTCGTGACCTGACCTAAAACGCTGGTCACCAGACATAAAAGCAGGTAGAAAAGGACTGAAAACACTTTCATGCCGGAGCGTAAATCTGAATTAAGTAAACAAAGTTAACCTGATTGCGAAAATACTACATTCCGGTTTATAATCCCCGTACTTTGTCAAGCATAATTTTGTGGCAATCAGGCATTATTCTTCCGGGCTGTAGGGAAGTCAGATGCCGATAACCGGCTGGTACAGAATTTGTAGCTTAGATGCAAATTTCAACAGGGTAGGTTCCTGTTGGGCTCATCATCCTCAATCAAGCAATTCTACGATGGAAAATCAACAGCATAAAGACGAAGAAACCCAGAAGATCCTCGACGATGTCGCCGCCACCGGCCGTAATTCTAATGATGACTTTAACGAAGGAGAGGTAGACGATTATGGAATCGACAAGAGCCAGCCCGATGCCGACGACGAACTGGAAGAACGGGATATCCTCAAAGGAGGTGCAGGTACCCAAAGCGGAGACCGGAATAGGAATGATGATTTTGCCGAGTGAAAAATAATACTGTATAGACCAAAATAATATTACAAAAAAAGCCTGATAATCGTTTGATTATCAGGCTTTTAACTTTTAGTTGCTCCCGAAGCTGGGCTCGAACCAGCGACCCTCTGATTAACAGTCAGATGCTCTAACCGACTGAGCTATTCGGGAGTGTATATTGACGCACGCAAGGTGCGGGAAACAATCAGGAGAACTTACCAGGTCAGCGGCATTTCCCTCAATTGTGGGTGCAAATGTAAGGCCTTCGAAAAAACCACGCAAGTATACATGGTAATTTTTTATTAGGACTGTACCTTCTCTAACAGTAACTCCTTGACTTTCCGAGCGTCGCCCTTCGTAAAATTATTCATGATGATTTCAGCCCGCATGCGGGGAATGATCCGGATGGTGGCAAAGAATACCCCCGAGTCGATCTCTACACCGGAAATATCATTATAGAAGACGAAATTGTCCGTGCTCTTAAGGGCTTTGCGTACCTTAAAAGTGACGCCCTTTTCGCCGAAGGTGATTTCATCGGGAAACATGGGGTTCATCAGGCCGCTAGCTTTGAATCGTTGATTCATGGGTCGTTTGTGTTCAGTTAGTTGATTTTAGGGAGACTGGGCAGTTTGTGAGGGCCTACCGACTTGGCAAAGGTACGTAAAGCACTTTCTTGGTTTCAAAAAATTCTTCCTGGAAGTAATCCGCCAGATCAAAGGTGTCAACCCGCTTGCCGTATTCCTGGATTTCGTCAGTCAGGTCACCCCCTTTCAAGCACAGAACACCATTTTTGAGTTCATGGAAAGAATTGGGACTAATACCGTGCCGCACCCAGTCCATGAAGGGTGCCAGCCGCGTCACAGCGCGGCTTACAACAAACTCATAGGCGGCCCGTTCTACGTGTTCGGCCCGGGCTTTTTCGGCTACGACATTGGCCAATTGCAGAGCATCGGTCACCTCCTGTACTACTTTGATTTTCTTGCCAATGCTGTCGATCAAGTGGAAATGCGCCTGCGGAAATAAAATCGCGAGCGGAATCCCCGGGAATCCACCACCCGTACCTACATCCAGCACCGTAGTACCCGGCTTGAACTGGACCACCTGCGCAATCCCCAGCGAATGCAGTACATGCCGTTCGTACAGGGTAGCAATGTCCTTTCGCGAAATGACATTGATTTGAGCATTCCAGAAACCATACAACTCTTCTAATTGGGCAAATTGCCCGCGCTGTCGTTCAGTAAGATTTGGGAAGTATTTGAGTAGTATATCCATAAAAACTGCATTCTGGGTTCAGGTTCTTTTTTCTGAATCCTTAATTTCTAATAAAGCAGGCAAAGTGAAGCGATGCTTTTTAATAAGGTACCCTCAATAAAAAACACGCAGGGGTTTGAACTCAAAAAATCGAATTGAGCAGGTACCTTCATCGCCAAAGTACCTTCTTCTTACGTGATAATATCAATCCGCTCATGCCGACATAATAAATAAAGAATGCTATATCCATACCAATGAAACTCAACCAGTTCACAGTGCGGTCGAGCCGACTGTTGATGCCGCCCAATACAATTAACTGCACCAGCCAGCGCAGGGCGAACACCGCACCCAGGATTTGCAGGAGCAACGTATCGTGGCTGAACAGCCCCCATAACAAGGTGGCAATGCCGACAAACCAGGTACCTGTATGCGAACCCGAAAGCAGGCCCAGCCGTAGCTTGTTGCCGCGCTGGTAGTAATTGCCCACCGACAAATGTCTTCTCTTCTGCCGCAGCCAATCACTCCAC
The DNA here is from genome assembly GCF_009296315.1 of Salmonirosea aquatica. Taxonomy (NCBI): domain Bacteria; kingdom Pseudomonadati; phylum Bacteroidota; class Cytophagia; order Cytophagales; family Spirosomataceae; genus Salmonirosea; species Salmonirosea aquatica. The sequence continues at coordinate 3,808,398 of NZ_WHLY01000002.1, read as the reverse complement.
GTTGTTTTGGGAATGGAGTATACGAAGGATTCCGGATCGAGATTGATGCTGGTATTGGTGCGGGTAGCGGCTTGGTTCATAAAAAGATCGTCATCGCCTCCCAGGATGTGTTTATGTTGGTAAAATCCCTTATGCTCGAAAAAGAGCCGGGTGCGGTACATCAGATTCCGACCCACCCCCATGTAAGGCCAACCCGCCCGAGCCAGCGAAAGATACTGAATGGCGGTATAAAATGTTTCACACCGAATGAACCAGTTGAGCAAGCCCTTTTCCTTATAATAGGGCGAAAAGCCCAGCACAATCTCCTTGTCCGGACCGAGCTGCCCTACCATGCTCGCAATCCAATCGGTGCCTATAGGACGGCAATCGGCATCGGTCATTAGCGCCAAGGGGTACCTGGCGTGTTTCATGCCTACAGTAAGGGCGTATTTTTTGGCCGTAATGTGGGGGAATTCCTTGTCGATCCGGATGAAGCGTACGTGTCGCCATTGATCGGCATGCTCCTTCAGAAAATCCTCCGTCCCGTCCTGGGAGCGGTCGTCAAGCACCACGATCTCGAACAGAGGGTACTCCTGCGCATTGAGCAGCGGTAGCAGTTCCCGTAGGTTTTCCAGTTCATTCCAAGCGCACACCAGCACCGAAACTCCCTCCGGAGCGCCCGCGTAAGCAGCGGTAGGAGGATCATGTCGCATTAACTTTGAAAATACAAACAGGTAGTAAAAAAGTTGAATGAAAACGAATATTCCAAGAAGGGCTAGTAGAATTTCGGTCACGCAGGAGGAGGGATAAAAGCTGGATTTTTTGGCAAATATACGTCCCTTGTCAGGAATGTTCACGGACATAGCCGTATTTTTGCGGCCCGATCTTCCGGCGTAAGCAGCATAACGAATGAAGTTTTTTCTTGAAAATAGCGATGTCCACTCCCAGGCCCGCGCAGGCCGTATCGAAACCGCCCACGGTTCTATTCAGACGCCCATCTTTATGCCCGTCGGCACGGCGGGTACGGTCAAGGCCGTGCACCAGCGCGAGTTGCGTGACGACATCAAGGCACAGATCATCCTGGGCAATACTTACCATCTTTACCTGCGTCCGGGGCTGGATATTATCCAGCAAGCGGGCGGACTTCACCGTTTCAACGGCTGGGAATATCCGATTTTGACCGATAGCGGCGGTTATCAGGTCTATTCTCTCGCGGGTACCGGGCGTAAAATCAACGATAAAGGTGTAGAATTTAAGTCCCACATTGACGGCTCTCTCCACACTTTTACTCCGGAAGGAGTTATGGATATTCAGCGGCTGATTGGCGCTGATATCATCATGGCTTTTGATGAATGTACCCCCTACCCCTGCGACTATACCTATGCCCGTACCTCCATGGAACTTACTCACCGCTGGTTGCAGCGGTGTTGCACGCGCTTCGACACCACGGAAGGGCTCTATGGTTACGAGCAGTCCCTTTTCCCAATAGTACAAGGCAGTGTCTATAAAGATCTTAGGCAAAAGTCGGCCGAAACGATCGCCTCCTTCGGGCGTGAGGGTAATGCCATCGGGGGTCTATCAGTAGGAGAGCCAGCCGAAATAATGTATGAGCTAACCGAGACTGTCTGTGCCATTCTGCCCCATGACAAGCCACGTTATCTGATGGGAGTAGGTACGCCAGCCAATATTCTGGAGTGCATTTCGCTGGGAGTGGACATGTTCGATTGTGTCATGCCTACACGCAATGCCCGCAATGGTATGCTTTTTACAACAGAAGGCATACTGAATATCCGGAATGAAAAGTGGAGGGACGATTTCAGCCCGATCGACGAAAGCTTGGGTGGGTATGTAAGTAGCGTTTACTCGAAAGCGTACCTGCGCCATCTAATAAAATCCAATGAAATGCTGGGGGCCCAAATTGCGAGTGTTCACAACCTCACTTTTTACCTCTGGCTGGTAGCCGAAGCCCGTCAGAAAATCATAACCGGAGAGTTTAGAGCGTGGAAGGAAGCAATGGTAAAAAAAGTAATGCAGCGGCTTTGAATGTTTATAATCCAAGACGTTTTTAGTTTTTTTTTTTCATATTGCACCACATATAATCTAATTTTAGGAATCAATTATTGTTGGTTAACTCGTTTTGTTACCCTACTTTTGTTGCAGACTAGTACCAACGGCAGGCCTGAAAGAAAAGGTTGTAACTTTTAGAAGAATCCTTGTTCATCAAATAACGTTAATTTGTATAGTATGAAAAAAGTATCCCTGTTGATCGGCTCGCTCCTTTTGGGATCTATGCTGTTTGCTCCGCTCAGAGCACAGCAACTTAGTTATCCGCAAATGTTTGAGTCACCTCCTAATTCCCCCGACTACAATCCCAAGGCCTCTTACGAGGGGCCCTATAAGCTCAATACGTGGTCAATAGCCGCTCATTTCGGGCCAACGCAGTTTTTTGGTGACTTGAGGGAATATGATTTTTTTCCGGTGACCGGGAACACCAACGATACCCATAGCGAGTGGGGTACTTTTCAAGGCGGTCTGACCCTTAACAAGCAGCTTTCTTATCTATTTGGCCTGCGGGGGGATGTGTCGCTGGGTAATCTGACGGGGATGAAGCGCCGGAATTATTTCCGGTACTTCAAAGGTAACTATGTGGATGCTTCTATTTCCGGAACCCTTAATCTGAAAGGATTATTGCTAGGTCCTACCAAGATGAAGCACTGGAAAATCGATGCTTACGCCGGATTTGGTATGGTATGGTATGATGCCACTGCTTACGAACTAGGATCGGGTCGCGAACTCCGCAGTACCGATGGTACTACCAATGACTGGATGATCCCCATAGGTCTTACAGTAAATTATGAACTTACCAAGCGGCTGGATTTGGGTCTGGATTTCCGCGTGAATAATACCAACTCCGATTTTATTGATGCCACTTATGGCGGCGACTATTCTCGCAGCCCCAACGACGGCTTCAATATCAGCCAGCTTCCCACGGCACGTAAAGGCAATTCGGCTCTGGATAAATATGGTTACGGCTCGATCATGCTGACTTACAAACTGGGCAAAAATCCGTTGCGTGTAAGTAAAGTTGATGGCAAATACACCTACGACCCCGAGCAAGGAGGCTATTACCACCTCCGGTATACCGATCCCCGGTTGCTGATAAAGCCGCCAAAAATCCTGACGATGGAAGAAATGGATTCGGTGGCCAAAGCCAACCGCCCGCCAGATATCGATCCCAAGCTGTTACTGGATAGCGATGGTGATGGCGTTTCAGACTTCTTTGATAAAGAGCCTAACTCTCCCGCTGGCAGCGTCGTAGATGGTAGCGGTCGTGTTATCGACTTTGACTCCTACGTGAAAAATGCGCTGGCCAATGGAGCTCTGTGCGCTGAGATATTCGCCAACGTTATGTTCGATACGGACAAAAACGAGATTAAACCTGAGTACCGCGATATGCTGAATAATGTGGCTGCTCTGATGAACCGCTCAGGTTGCCGCCTGCAACTTGCCGGTCACGCCGACCGCCGCGCCTCAGATCGCTACAATATGGCACTGTCACGCCGCCGGGTTGAAGCTGTACGGAACTATCTGCTGAATGAGGCAGGCCTGAAAGACCAAAGCAAGATTATTGTCGATTACTTCGGGTCGTTCAAACCGATAGCTGACGGTGCAACCCGCGAAGGGCTGATGAAGAATCGCCGGGTTGAGTTGCGCTTGCTTCCCTAGGTCATCGCAAAACAAACCGATTTTGAAAAGGCTCTCCTTAGGGGGAGCCTTTTTTCATCCTGATTCATTAGTTTTACGCCGTAAAGAAAACTATATCCCAATCCGGTCAGCCGGTTAACCATTAAACAAAACGTTATAACTCATCCCTGTACAATTCGATAACGATCTAATATTGGATAGCCTGTACAAATGAGCCGTTACTAAGGCCATGAAAGAATATGATTATTTGATAGTAGGTGCGGGCTTATGGGGATGCGTATTCGCTCACGAAGCCACCAAGCGTGGAAAGCGTTGTTTGGTAGTGGACCGCCGACCACATACCGGAGGGAACACTTATTGCGAGTCCATTGAAGGAATCAATGTTCATGCCTATGGCGCCCATATTTTCCATACCAATGATAAGGACATTTGGGAGTACGTCAATTCCTTCGTGGAATTCAACCGCTACACCAATTCACCGGTGGCCAACTACAGGGGGAATTATACAATCTTCCTTTTAACATGAATACGTTCTACCAGTTATGGGGCGTTACCACTCCCGACCAGGCCAAAGCCAAGATCGAGGAGCAGGTTCGGGAAGCAGGCATCACCGAGCCTGCCAACCTCGAAGAACAAGCTATTTCGCTGGTCGGTACGGACATGTATAAAAAGCTCATTAAAGAATATACCGAAAAACAATGGGGACGTAAAGCCACCGACCTACCCGCCTTCATCATCAAGCGATTGCCGGTTCGTTTCACCTTTGACAACAATTATTTTAACGACCGATATCAGGGGATTCCCATGGGGGGCTACAATAAACTCACTGAGGGTCTGTTAGAAGGCGTGGAAGTGCAGCTTAATGTGGATTTTATGCAGGAACGTACTGCCTTGACCGAACGCGCTGAAACTGTGGTCTATACCGGAAAAATTGATGAGTTTTATGATTTCCGTTTCGGAGCGCTGGAGTACCGCAGCCTGCGGTTCGAGCACGAGGTGAGGGATACACCCAATTTTCAGGGTAACGCCGTTGTGAATTACACCGATGCCGAAACCCCATTTACACGGATTATCGAGCATAAGCATTTCGAATTTGGTACCCAACCTAAAACGGTTACCACCCGTGAATACCCGCAGGAATGGACGACTGGCTCTGAACCTTATTATCCTATCAACGATGCCAAGAATGACGCAATTCTGCGCCAATATAAAGCAATGGCTGAACAGGAGAAAAATGTTATTTTCGGAGGACGCCTGGCAGAATATCGCTACTACGATATGCATCAGGTGATCGGTTCGGCGTTAAAGAAGGTGCGAGTCCATTTCGGAGAAGAAAATAGAGTTGAATGAAAAGAAGGGCTACTATAGTACTTTTTTTACTGGTAGTAATACTGGCTGTAAGCGGGTGTCGCACCCAGCAAAAAGTTGCGACTATTTCAACCCAAAACCTGACTCCCACCGAATCAGTGGTTAATAAAGGGGCTTATGTGCTTAAACAAGGCGACAAACTTGAAATCCGCAACATGAATTGGTCGTCAGAATTATTTCCTGATCCCAATCAGCTGTCGGGTTCGGCAGGCGGAGGGTTTTCTGTTTCGGTGCGCTCGGACGGCAGTATAATTCTGCCTGAGGTAGGCCGGCTGTATGTAGTGGGGTTTACCCGGCAGACACTAGCCGACACCTTGTCAGTACTCTATAGGGACATTGTACGAAACCCTCTGTTTGAGATTGAGGTAACCAACTTGCAGGTCAAAGTGCTTGGTTCGGTCAATGCGCAAGGCATCGTTCCGTTGGAAAAAGAATACAATTCGCTAGGGGAAATCATTGCAAAATCCGGTGGGATTAAATTTAGCGAAGCGAGCAATACGATTCAGATTATCAGGGGTGGAGGTACCCAGCAGCAGATTATTGAGTATGAATTTGCAGATTTGGGCAATCCCCTGATCATGAATCAAAACATCTATGACAATGACATTATATACGTTCCCCCTTCCCGAGGGTCTCTTAGAGGAATTAGATTTCAGCGCGCATTGGTTTTTGCTCAACCTGTCCTAACGGCACTTAATCTAACCCTCATCATTCTAAATTTCATAAATCGCTGAATGCCCCTATCCTATTCCGACGCTACAACTAACGATACATCGGCCTACCTGGCTAGGCTGGGTTGTGATCTACATGTACACGTTTTGTCTGGAATTGACGATGGGGCTCCCTCACTGGACGAAAGTCTAGCCATTATAGAAGCGCATTATAGAGCGGGCTACCGCAGAATTATTGCCACCCCTCATATTCGCTCCGACTTTTTCCCCAATACCAGACACACCATTCATGAAGCCTGGGTTACTCTGAATGAGATAGTTTGTAAACGCTGGCCTGACTTATCGTTAACTTATGCCGCCGAGCATTTCGCCGATGATTATTTGATGTTGATGCTGGAAGAAGAACTGCTGCTTCCACTTTCCGGCCGATATGTGTTGATTGAAACTTCCATGCGCGATGAACACCCCTACTTTGTCGATATTGTGCGGGCCCTCATCGACAAAGGCTGGCAGCCCGTGCTGGCTCATCCCGAACGCTACCGCCCCTGGCATGCAAAACCCAAACGTTATGCCGAAATGCGAGAAATGGGGCTTATTTTTCAGATCAATCTACTGTCGTTGGGCGGGCAGTATGGCTCCGTAGAAAAAAGTATGGCTGAGCGGCTTATCCGGCAAGGCTGGGCGGGAGCGGTAGGTACTGATCTGCATCGGGCTAACCAGTACCCCTATCTGCAAAAGGCCGCGCGAACTCCAGAGTTCGAGATGTTATGCGATCTGCCGCTGCTGAATTATACCATTAATACGCATGAAGAGAGAAACCGATAGCGCCCTCTTTGAACAACTGCTGGGAAATTCCGAGGCCATCGATTTTCAAAAACTACTCAAGGTTTTTGTAAGCCGATGGTGGTGGATCGTGATTTCCCTCGTATTAGCGGGTATACTTTGCTTTCTGTATCTCAAATTAGTGACTCCCCAATACATCGGTACTGTTACACTCAAATACAATGAGAAGCAGTCGGAACTGGATGAACTGGGTGGAGCTAAACCTACCTTTATTTTCAGTTCAGGCAGTCAGGATTACCTTACTGAGAAATTCAATGTCAGATCTCCGGAAGTAGTACGCAATACGCTTGTCAAAATGCATAATCCGTTCACCTTCTACCGATTAAAGGATTTGCGAGAGGTCGATATATATCCTAGCCGCCCCCTTGAATTAGAAGTGCTAAGCTACGATTCAGCAGTATATCGGCATGGTACGTTTATAATCGATGAGGACCTGACCCTAAGCTACCAAACGGGTACCACTGTCTCCCGGCCGTTAAAAATCATTAACCAAGCTGTAGTGACCATGGAGGGACTTGTGTTTCGTATAAACGCGATCAATACCCAGCCTGGCTATAGCTTCAAGTTTACATTCAATGATCCTGTCCGTCTGGTCAATGGTTTTGTGGGGCGCATTGATATGGAAGAAACAGAGGACGCCATGCCTGTGATGGACCTCACATTTCGCCACCACAACGAAGAATTCACTAAAGATTTCCTGGTCAATCTGGTGGAAGCTTACCGTGAGTTTGATCTTAAGCAAAAACAGCAATCCTCTGATTTGACCATCAATTTTATCAAGGAGCAGGGTAGCATCTACTCAACTCAACTTAAGCAAGCCGCACGGGAGCTGGAACTCTTCAAACAGAAAAATCAACTAATGGATGTAGGTACTTCTGCCATTGAAATCACATCAAAAGTGCGTGAGTTGGAGCAGAAGAAAAACGAACTCGAAATCCAGAAAGCCTATATTAATATGCTGGAGGCTAATATGGGCAAAACTTTCGAAACCGTCAATTACCTTTCGGTAGGGCTCGACGGTACCACCGATGGAATTTTGGTGGGATTGCTGGAAGGGTTTAACGAGCTGATTGCTCAGCGCAAGCAACTGCTTGTTAAGTTTAGCCCAAACTCCGCTGCAGTGAAAAACCTGGATGAACAACTTATTAAATACCGCAGTCAGATCCTGGACAATATTCAACTTCAGAATCAGAAAAACAGCCGAACCATCAATATACTGAACGACAATCTGGCGGCTCTGAAGGGACGTTTCAGCCAAATTCCGGCTTTGGAGAAAAATTACATCTACTTACAGAGTGATTTTGAGGTTAATAAGAATATCTACTCCCTTTTGTTAAATAAAGAAATAGAGTCTTCTATTGTCAAAGCGGGTATGCTACCCTCCTTCAGTGTTATCACGCAGTACGATACCGACAAAGTCTCGCCCCAAAACTGGCGAATCATCTTATTAGCCTTATTTGGAGGGTTGACCCTGGGATTTGGATCGGTATTGTTGACCCGCTATCTCAATAATACCTTTACGGATCTGGATAGCGTAGATCAGCATCCACGCGCAAAGTTGCTCGGAATTGTTCATCACTTCAATGAGAAAACAACTACCACCGGTGAAGATCTTTCCCGCTTTCTTAGTGATCGGACTGTTTTTACAGAGTCATTGAGTGCATTGCGTACCCGGTTAAGCTTTGCCAAATCTTCGCTTGAGCCCACCCCTGGTACCAGGGGGAAGCTAGTGTTGGTTACCTCTGAGAAATCCGGCGAAGGTAAATCATTCGTTACCATTAATGTGGCGCTCTCGTTCACCAAGATTGGCAAGAAAGTCATCGTCATCGGGGCCGATTTGAGAAAGTCCCGCATCCATCTCTTTTTCAATCCGAGACTAACGGCAGGATTGAGTGAATACTTACAAAATCCGGAGGATGTGAACGAAGTGATCCATTCTTCCAAAATAAAAAACTTGGATTATATTCCTGCCGGGGCTCCTCCTTTCAATCCGGGAGAACTCCTCCAGAGACCTCCTATGGAAGACCTGCTGGAGTATTGTCTGGCGAACTACGACTATGTACTGCTGGATACGGCTCCGGTAGGATTGGTAGCCGACAACATCCCCCTGCTACGCCGCAGCGACCATATCCTGTTCATTGTTCGTTGGCTCTATTCCAGTCCCCAGTCGTATCGTCTGGCGGGCCAACTGGCCGACGAATACGAATTGGCGGAAGTAAAGGTCGTGGTGAATGACTTCTATCCCGACAATTTACACAGTAACATTAGTTCGGGAAGTTACCAGAGTTCGGGGTATAGTAGCTATCAGTACGGCTATGCTTATCAGGATAGTGGGTATTTATCCACACCCAAAAGTGGGTGGCGAAAATGGGTGGGAAAAGTTTTCAAGTCTGGACAAAATGGATAAGCCAATTTTAGATTTTTCTATATTATATTTTCAAGCGGCCAACAGCCAATTGACATCAGCTATCTAAAATGTATAATACAGCACCAAGGGTCATTTCAGAAATCGGCTGCAACCACATGGGGCAGTTTGAGATTGCCAAGGAATTGATCCTGCTTTCGAAAGAGTGTAAGGCCAACTACGCCAAATTCCAGAAACGTAACTCCCGCGAACTCCTTACATCCGACCAATACGACGCTCCGCATCCGGTACCCTACAACGCCTACGGGGCTACCTACGGGGCCCACCGGGAGTTTCTGGAGTTCAGCCAACAGCAACACGCGGAACTGAAAGCGTACGCCGAATCAGTCGGCATCGGGTACGCCACCTCGGTATGGGATATTACCTCGGCCCAGGAAATCATCGAACTGAACCCCGATTTCATCAAGGTACCTTCCGCTTGTAACAATCACTTCGAGATGCTCCGCCTCCTGCGCGATACTTACCGAGGCGACGTGCACGTTTCCACAGGTATGACCAAACTCGACGAAATTGAGCAGATTGTGGCTTTTTTTGAGGAAACCGGACAGGCCCGCGAACGGTTGGTTGTGTACAACTGCACCTCAGGGTACCCTGTGCCGTTTAAGGATATCTGCTTGCTCGAAATCCTGCGTATCCAGCAGACCTACGGCGACCGAATCAAGGAGATTGGTTTTTCGGGACACCACCTGGGCATCGCGGTAGACATAGCCGCCTACACGCTAGGGGCGGTATGGATCGAGCGCCATTTCACCAAAGACCGCACCTGGCGCGGCACCGACCACGCCGCTTCGCTGGAGGTACCCGGCTTGCAAAAGTTAGTGCGCGATCTGGATCATACCTACGAAGCACTCACCTACAAACCTTCCGAGATTCTGGAAATTGAGCGAGTACAGCGCGAAAAACTAAAATACCGGGCCCATTGAGCAATGTACTGGCCATCGTTCCGGCCCGGGGCGGAAGTAAAGGGTTGCCGGGCAAAAATACCCTGCCGCTGGCCGGGCATCCGCTCATTGCGTATAGTATCAAAGCTGCGTTGGATTCGCCGGGCATCACGCGGGTGATCGTTTCCACAGATTCGACCGAAATCGCCGACACAGCCCGACAATACGGAGCGGAGGTACCTTTTATTCGACCAGATGAGTATGCGCAGGACCACAGCCTGGACATTGATGTATTTGCCCACGCCCTGAAGTGGCTTCGGCAACACGAAAACTATACACCCGACCTGGTGGTGCAGCTGCGTCCTACCTCTCCCGTTCGCTATGTATACGATATTGAAAACTGCATTCAGAAACTCAGCGAACGTCCCGAAGCGGACAGCCTGCGTGTGGTGACTCAGGCTTTTCATACGCCCTACAAAATGTGGCGGCTAGAGTCAGGGCAGGGATACCTGAACCCCTTGCTAACTTTGGAAGGTACCCCCGATCCCTACAACCAGCCCCGGCAGTCGCTGCCGACGGTCTACTGGCAAATCGGTACCCTGGATGTTATCCGTCCGCGCGCTATTCTGGAAAAAGACTCCATGTCGGGCCAGGGAATTCTGCCCTATATAGTGAGCCAGGAACAGGCCATCGACATTGATGACTTATACAGTTTTCAGAAAGCCGAAGCCTACATTGCCACGCATGATTGTGTCAAATTCCAGCCATGATTCCAAACGATAGTCCAATTTTAGTTTTTGGGGCGGGCTCCATCGGGGAGCGACATTTGGGTATTTTGCAAAAGCTGGGGTACCCTAACCTGTGGGTATATCGCCAGCGAAACCTGCCTCTGCGTTCGGTGGACGCCACCAGTTTGAGAATTGTAACAGACCTGGCCGAATTGGACAAAATTCCGTTCGTGGCAGCCATCGTATGTACCCCTACGGCGCAGCACTTGTCTCAGGCACTTTGGTGCGTGCAGCGTCAGATTCCAGTTTTGATCGAAAAGCCCCTCTCGCACACGCTGGAAAGTCTGGAAGAATTGAGGGAAGCTTTGGTAATAAGGCCGGTGCTCATTCAGGTAGCCTACATGCTGCGCTATCACCCTTTTTTCCAAAAAGTGAAAGCGTTGATTGAAAAAGAAGAGTTAGGCAATTTATTGAGCATGCAAACCTACTGGGGTGAGTACCTACCCGACTGGCATCCGTGGGAAGACTACCGCCAGTCGTATGCCGCCCGCCAGGAACTGGGCGGCGGCGTAGCTCTTACGCTAAGCCATGATCTCGACCTGGTCAACTGGCTGGCCGGGAATCCGATCACGAACTGGAATACGCTGAAAAACCATCGTTCGTCTCTGGAAATCGATGTGGAATCTGGAGCAGATGTATCGCTGGCCTACGAAAATGGCATTACCGCGCACTGCCACCTCAATTTTCACGAACGCCTGCCGCGCCGCTGGTATCGGTTTGCATTTGAGCAGGGGTCCGTAGAAATTGATTATTTAAAAGCAACCTACTCATTAGTACAGCCCGGCCAGGAAGCGGTTAGGCACACGTTAGATAACTTTGACCGCAACCAGCTCTTCGAAGATCAAACCAGGGATTTTTTCCAAAAGGTAAATAAAGGTAGTTTTGCAACGACCTCCTTACGTACGCTGGAAGAATCCCAAGTCCTCCTGAGGATTTGCACGTAAATCTATATTCCTATAATCAGTAATGCCACAAGCCGCAGCCATTCATCCGTCCCTCTCCGTAGCCAACAAGGTAATCCTACTCACGGGAGCCTACGGATTGATCGGAAAAACCTTATCCCACGCTTTTCTGCAACAGGGTGCTCACGTAGTACTGGCCGATCGGGACGAAACAAAAAAAGCCCCTGTGCAAGCCGAACTAGCCCCGAGGTACCCCCATGAGCAGTTTTTGTGCCACGAGCTTGACATCACGAACGAAGAGAGCTGTGCCGCGGTGGTACGGGTCGCGGTGGAGAAATTCGGCAAAATAGATGTACTCATCAATAATGCTGCTATCGATGCCAAGTTCGACAAAGAGCATTCCGACGATATAAATCCCAGTCGCTTTGAGCACTACCCCAGCGACTTGCTCAAACAATCCCTAGAAGTGAACCTAACGGGTACTGTTGTGATGACGCAGTACGCCTGCCGCCAGATGCTGATGCAGGGAAGTGGAAACATCATCAACGTGGCATCCACCTACTCAGTAGTAGCACCCAACCAGAATCTGTACGATTTTGGCGAGGGCGTCAAGCAGTTCAAACCTATTGACTACATCGCTTCCAAGTCGTTCATTCCCAACTTCACACGTTATGTGGCTACCTTCTACGCCCATGAGGGTATCCGCTGCAACGCCATCGTACCGCACGGCATTTTCAACAATCACGGCGAAGCGTTTCTGGCCAATTTTGCTAACCTTTCGCCTCTGGGCCGGATGTGCAATCGTGAAGAACTCATCGGACCGTTCACGTTTCTGGCCTCAGACGCGTCGAGCTACATGACGGGTTCGGTACTCACCGTAGATGGAGGATGGACCGCATGGTAACGATCAAACTTTTCCTGACCGACGTCGACGGCGTACTGACCGACGGCGGCATGTACTATACCGAGAGCGGTGATGAATTTAAGAAATTCAACACCCGCGACGGCATGGCCTTTGAACTGTTGCGCAAAGCCGGGATCAAAACGGGTATCGTTACCTCTGAAAACACAAAAATTGTAGCCCGACGGGCGGTAAAAATTAAAGCCGACTATTTGTATCAAGGACAGCGCGATGGCGGCAAACTGGCCGCAGCGGAGGAAATCTGCGAGAAAGAATCCATTTCACTCAGTGAGGTAGCCTATATCGGTGACGACCTGAACTGCATCAGTCTGTTAGAAAAAGTAGGCTTGGCGGCCTGCCCGGCTGATGCCGTGGACGCGGTAAAGGCGGTACCTGGAATCGTGATGCTTTACAAAAAAGGAGGAGAAGGTTGCGTGCGGGAATTTGTGGATAGGATAGTGAAAAGCCAGTACTGATATGGGGTTAGATCAAAATGTTTTAAAAGCACCTAACCACTATTCAACCTGGCTTTCACTGGGTCTTACCCTGTTCCCGATGTTAGCCTATTCGATTTATCTTTGGACTAATACCGCCAACCTACCCTACGCGGATGACATTCCTGCGATTCTAAAAGCCATTACTGACTACCTGTCGGGCCGAAATTCGCTTCTTGAGGTACTTTTCAGGCGGCATAATGAGCACCCCATTCTATTGGCCAGGCTAATGGCTATTACTCAGGTTCTCCTGATCGGGGAAGTCAATTTCAAGACCCTGGCTTTGATCGGTAGCTGCTCGCTCATAGGCATTGCTTTCCTGCTTTGGCGGGTCAGTGGAATCAACCGTTCTCAACTCATCTATTTTGCGCCGGTCTGTTTCATTCTGTTCCAAGCCCAACTTGTATCCGCTTCAATTTGGACCATGGTGGTTTGGTCCAATATCATGGTTATTTTCACCGCTTTCCTCTCACTATGGTGGTTGACCCTGCCCGGGAAACGATTTATTTGGCTAGCAGCTACCCTGCTATTCGCCACCGTGTTTATTAATGGTAACGGTCTATTGCTAATTCCTGCCGGGCTTGTAGTATTGTATCTAAGTCGGAGCGGCACTGAACACTGGGTTTTATGGAGCTTAGTATCAATGATAGCTCTATTCTTCTATAGCCAAACCGGAGAACCTATATCCTTCCCTCAGCTGTCGCTTACTTTCTTCATCGCCACGCTTATAAATTGGATGGCTTTTATAGGAGCCTACTTCTCATTGGTGGCTCATACCATGGATTATATTTCCATTGGGATGGGTTTTCTAATCGGAGGGGTATTGCTCTCCTATGTCATACTTGCCTTTGCTTTAAGGGCTCGACCCTCATTATCATATAACTGGATGAATCCCAATCCCGTACTTTGCGGCATAATCACGTTTGTATTACTAACCGCCCTTTCGGTGGCACTGCTGCGGAATGAGGGCTTTGATGTCACCCAGATGCTGTATGGCCGCTATCGGCAGTACTCAGTGACTGCCACATGCTTGGGCTATCTTGTTATATTGTCATTCATTAAAACACGGTACGCAACTCTCGGTTGGCTTTTCCCCGTCGTGCTCATTTTTACGGCTTTTTGGAATATGGCTGCTTATATCAGGTATGAGAGGTTTGTTTCATTCTACTCACGCGACCTTCAAGCATCCATGTATAGCATGTTTTACAACGATGTTGCTCTCCTGCATACACCCTGGTATGATCGCAACAATTTTACGCCCTTTTTCAAAGAAGCCGTCCGAAAGGGGTATTATAGTCCACCTTTATCTAAATTTCCTACTCCCAGGCAAATCCTAAAAGCAATTGGCACCCAAGAAGACGGCCCCGTTTCGATTAATGAAAAACGTCTTACCGGAGAGGAGAATCTATTCGGCTGCCATAAAAAATTGATTTTGGATAACTATGGCTACGATCATCCCCAACCAACCTCTACTGGAGATTTTGGCAAGGAACTTTATCTGGCATTTTATCAAAAAGACATTGTGCATCTGGTTGCTGCCTCTACGGTAACTCCGCTGTTTCAGAAAAATGAAAACGTAAACTGGCAAGCCCAACTGCCCCTTTGCCGCCTGCGACCCGGTTCTTACAGAGTAAGTTCGCTGTCCATCGATCATGGAAGAATCAGAGCCCATCGCATTCCCTATGAATTGATCATTCCCCAACATGCGACTTTAGAAAAACTGGAAAATCCACAAATCCGATGAGCGAAGAAACCCAATGGGACCTCGAAATCGTACCTACCTCGGGGCTTTTCGAATTAAACTGGCGCGAGCTATGGCAGTACCGTGATCTAATTGCCCTCTTTGTGCGCCGCGATATTGTGGCCACCTACAAGCAGACCATTCTCGGTCCGATCTGGTTTTTCGTCCAACCTATACTCACCACGCTTACTTATGTAGTAATTTTTGGAAATGTGGCGGGCATTTCTACGGGCGGCATCCCTAAAATCCTTTTTTATCTAGCCGGCGTCACGCTCTGGAATTACTTTCAGGAATGTTTGGTGAAAACATCCGATACTTTTATTTTGAATCAAAACTTATTCGGAAAAGTGTATTTCCCCCGTCTAGCAGCGCCTATTTCCATTGTCATCTCTAACCTGTTCAAGTTTTTCATCCAGTTATCCCTATTCTTGTGCATATGGTTATATTATATCGCACAGTCGGAAGGCGGGGTAAAACCCAATGATACTATACTGCTTTTTCCAATATATATCTTGCTTATGTCGGGCTTGGGCTTCAGCTTCGGGGTGCTCATTTCGTCGCTTACCACCAAGTACCGCGATTTGCGCTTTCTGATTCAGTTTGGAATCCAGTTGCTGATGTACGGAACGCCTATCGTCTATCCATTGTCGATTGCACCCGAGAAATATCGCTGGCTCTTACTCGCCAATCCCATTACGAGTGTAGTAGAAGCATTTAAATACTCGTTTCTGGGAGAAGGCTACTTCTCGTGGGGAGGACTGGGGTATAGCTTCGGATTTATGGTCATCTGTTTGTTATTGAGCATTCTGGTATTCAACCGCGTAGAAAAGACTTTCATGGATACTGTTTAGAAAAGTAAAAGTTGATGGCTGACAATAACTTTGAAAAATGGCAGAAATAGCAATACAAGTTGAAAACCTTTCAAAGCTTTACCAGTTAGGTGAAATCTCGACAGGTACCCTAAGCCGTGACCTGCAGCGCTGGTGGGCAGGTGTGCGCGGCCAAGAAGATCCTTTTCAAAAAATAGGTCAGGCCAACGACCGTTCCATCAAGGGCACAAGCGACTTCGTATGGGCTTTGCAGGACATTTCCTTCGAAGCAAAGCAGGGTGAAATCCTGGGTATCATCGGACGCAACGGAGCGGGCAAGTCCACACTGCTCAAGATCCTCTCGCGCGTGACCAAACCCACCACTGGGCGCATTCGGGTGCGGGGGCGCATGGCCTCGCTGCTGGAAGTAGGTACGGGCTTTCATCCCGAACTGACGGGGCGCGAAAACATATTTCTCAATGGAGCCATTATGGGCATGAGGAAAGACGAAATCCGCCGGAAGCTCGACGAAATTGTGGACTTTGCTGGTGTGGAACGGTATCTCGATACGCCCGTAAAGCGCTACTCATCGGGTATGTATGTACGTCTGGCCTTCGCTGTGGCCGCCCATCTCGAACCTGAAATTCTGGTAGTAGATGAAGTATTGGCTGTCGGTGACGCCGAGTTTCAGAAAAAATGCCTTGGAAAAATGAAGGATGTCAGCAAGAACGACGGGCGTACTGTGCTATTTGTGAGTCATAATATGGAGGCGGTGCAAAATCTGTGCAATCGTGGGCTTCTACTGTCGCAAGGAAAAATGATAGCCAGCGGAAATCTGGGAACCGTAGTGGATCGCTATCTATCGGGTGGAGCTTTGTCAGAGGCACGATTTGAGTTCGCCCCCCCCGATCCAAATGAAGAACTACCCGGCTTTGCCAGAGGACTCGTTGTGGAAGATCTGGATGGAAATCCATTATCGGAAGTACCGCTTTGGGACTACTGGCAGGTTAGAATCACATTTCGGCTCGATAGAGACGTACCACATTTCGTCATTGGGTTGGGAATGCTCTCTCAACTCGGGTTACCGCTCCAGACCTCATGGAGCCAACCGATCGATTTGTCTATCGGTGAGTATGAGGCAATTTTTTCAAACAACGATCTTAATTACTCATCCGGAGTTTATTATTTTGCGGTGGGTTTGTCTTCTTATTTGCGCACGTTCCAGTACCTCAATCAAAAAGCTTACATTCACATTTCTGAAATCCCAAACCTTAAAAATGCTAAACAAGTTATCAACTCAAAAAGTGGGTTATTGCTGAACCAGAAAAGTGTTCAATTGAAACAGCTGGCTATTTGAGCTGAAAGCAAGTTATCCAATTTCTATGCCACTTTTTTTAAATAAAGTTATCCGAAAGTATTGGTACTCAAAGCACAAGCTGCCTGATTGGTTTTACAAAGATTTCGGGAATCTAGTCAATCAGCAACGCGATACTCAATCACGTTTCACGCTTTCCCAGACAGATTTCTATCCCTGTTTGGCCGACCGAACCAATACAACCCCAATCGATCGGCATTATATATATCATCCGGCCTGGGCCGCGCGTATTATTGCCCTTACTTCTCCCACCCTCCACATCGATATCTCTTCAACAATCCATTTTAGTACAATACTGTCGGCATTTGTTCAAACTGAGTTTTATGATTATAGACCTGCCGAGTTGGAGCTAGATAACTTCCTTTCGGATAGAGCCGATCTCACTAGCCTATTTTTTACTAATGATTCAGTGCAATCACTTTCCTGTATGCATACAGTGGAACATGTGGGGCTAGGTCGTTATGGCGATCCAATTGATTATAATGGGGATATAAAAGCCATGTACGAACTAGCGCGGGTGCTTGCACCCGGCGGCTGTTTATTATTTGTGATACCTGTTGGGTATGAAAGTAAGATATTATTTAATGCGCACCGAATATATACTGCTGCCTCTGTTGCTGAACGTTTTAAGAGCCTAGGGCTGAAACTGGTCGAGTTTTCATACATTCCAGAGAATAATGGTAGAATGGTCAGTAGCGACATTCAAAGCTTTGTGACTACTGATAAATACGGCTGTGGTTGCTTTTGGTTTACCAAGTAAACATGATCATCGTAAAATTACAGGGGGGTTAGGAAATCAGTTGTTTCAATATGCCACTGCTCGCGCTGTGGCGCATCATCATGAGACTTCAGTAGCCTTTGATTTGCATTCGTTCCAAAACCACACCATTGATCCGGACACTACTCCTCGCGCCTATGAATTAGCGGCCTTGGGCATCAGTGCAGTACAGCCTTCACTGTTTGATGGCCTAGCGCTGGGTATACGCGCAGTTCCTTACCAGAGCAGATTGCAAAAGCTTGTTCGCAGGTGGAGACGTATCACCGAATACCGGGAAATACATATGGGCTATGACCCAGCTATTTTAAAAAAAACTACTGCTAACACCTATTTAATTGGCTATTTCCAATCGGAGCTTTATTTTGAAAATATTCAGAGTATACTACGTAAGGAGTTAAAGTTTATTTCTAATCCTGATTCCGATCTGACTGGGTTTCCTAACAGCTCCAACCCTGTAAGCTTGCACATTCGGCGTGGTGATTATGTTACAAATGCGAGGGCAAGGCAGTTGCATGGTCTATGCTCGCTGGATTACTATCAAAAAGCTGCCACCTACCTAGCAAACCGACTTGGAGAGATTCACCTATTTGTTTTTTCTGATGATCAGGCATGGGCACGGAAAAACTTATCTTTGCCCTACCCTATTACCTTTGTAGAAAAGCACGAGGGTCGGAACAGCTTCTATGATATGTACTTGATGAGTCAATGTAAGCATCACATTATTGCCAATAGCAGTTTTAGCTGGTGGGGAGCATGGCTTAATCCGTCTCATAATAAGATCGTAGTAGCTCCTAGCCGCTGGCTGGCCCATGAGGTGCAAGCAAATGAGTCCGCAGACCGAATTCCACTTGGGTGGGTACGGATTTGATAGGATCCTATTATATAAAGAATTCAAGCAGCTGAATGTGGGCTTACTGATCCTGCGTGACCTCGAGCCTCGCACGAAGAGAATCCCCGCCTGGGAAACTGGCGGGGATTTTTATTTGGGTATAAAATCAAAAGCACGCCTTTCTTTTTGCAAAAACTTTTCTTTAATAAAAATCTTTCCCAGCCTCATACTTGTGTTTTTCTTTTCTCTGGCAGCACTAGCCCAAGCTCCGCCACCCAAGAAGCTTAGTGACGCACCGCCCGGAGAGACGAACCCCAACATTATCTACATCATGGCCGATGACTTGGGATACTTTGACCTGGGCAGCTACCGGTCCCCTGGCGCGAGCAATCCCTACAATGAAACACCACATCTGGATTCGCTGGAGCGGCACGGGCTGCGCTTCACGCAGGCCTACGCGGCCAGTCCGGTGTGTTCGCCCTCGCGGGCGGCGATTTTGACGGGTCGCCACCCGGCGCGTTACGGCCTCACCAACTTCATCGCGGGCAACCGCACTGATCCCACCTCACCCGTGAATCCCTGCGGGAGGACCTCAGCGAAAGCAAGAACCTGTCGGCTTCGATGCCGAGAAAAAAGCAGGAAATGGCCACTCAGTGGAAAGCCTGGCAGCAGCAGGTGAAGGCCAATATGCCAGCGAAGAAATAGGGAAGCAAGGGAGTACCTTAAAATTTCGGTCTGATTTTGTGTATATTTCAGACATAAAAATATTGACGTTCCATGTACTTGATCTTTTAAATCGGGACGATCGCGAGATTGCTATGCTGGTAGCTTACCAGTTTACGACTAAGGAAAACCTTGGCTTGGAAAAGCCACCGAAGCATTAAGCCTGGTATGATCCAGCTTATAGTTTCAGCTAACTTTTTTATTTATAGTGATTTTTCTTTTCAATTACCAACCTTGGTTTTGAAAGAGCAGTATACAATCGCTCGGCCTCCCATAAAGGCCTTGCAAAGCTACACCGGAACTTATGATAGCAGGATTAGGCACATTTAAGGGCAGGGATGACAGACCTCTGGATTGGCAATCATTCACAAACCTACCCTCAGACATTATACATACACTATGTTGGAAAATCTGGTACAGGCCATCGAGGGCAGCTGTGGCAAACAGACAGGAAAATTTATCAGTAGACCGCATCTATCTTTTCGGCTGGCCTGTCTGTGCACAGTACTTGTCATAGTCACAGGAGGGGATGCCCTCATCAGTGTTTGGTCCGGATATGCCAAGTTAGCCGAATCAGCTACATGGCAATTTCTACAAAAGCAGATTGCCTCTCCCCTAAGTGCGCTTTCTGAATACGGTCTTTTTCACCATACCTCCAAGATGTACTACCGGCTGTTTCCGGTTTACTTGGGAAAATTATGCTGGGGTTGCTCTTTAAGAAAACTGATGTACTTCCTAATAGGCTTGGAATATCTGGCTGGCTTTTTGTTTTTTTATTTCACTTTCAAGGCATTAAAACCCTATTGTGAAAACCATATAGCCCTTACCTGGCTATTGGTAGGAATGGCTTTTACTTTTCTGGGGAAAATCTTTTTTTGGGATACTTACGCGTATTTTGATGCTTTTGCCCTGCTTTTCCTGCTGATGAGCATGAAAAGTAATAACCCGTTCCTTATTTTCTCGTATATATGCCTGGCGTTATGGACAGATGAGAGATCATTCGTTGCTTCCATTTTAGTGGGGGTGTGGTGGTTTTTAGATACTAGTTCTTCGCTCCATCCCAAGACTTTTTTTCGCACCCCCCTGTGGCCGCTGATTCCTCAACAGTGGGCTATATTTCTCGCCGTGACTGTCACTATCTCTTTGCGTTGGGTTTTGTCACTCCAATTCAACCGCCCTTCCGTTGCAAGCCTTGCGCAAACACTGGCCGAAGTGAAGTTTGTACTCATACAGCAACGCCTGGTCGAACTGGTACCATTCGTTACCGTTGCCAGCTTTGAAAGCTATTGGATTTACATCATCGGTACTCTCGCAATACTTTGGTTATATCGGGAACGGTGGGGCTTTATCCTTTACCTAATGGCACTCGGAGCTTCCCTTGGAATTTCTTTCCTGGTGTATGATATGACTCGTAGCCTCATGTATGCTTTTCCTGCCATTTTTATCGGTATAAGAATCTTGGCAAGGGAACTTTCACCCGAAGCTTTTCAAAGAATGACCTTGTATGTGATGTTGACAGCCGTCCTCTTCCCCACTTACTATTTATCCCACTACATGTGGCCATTTTTTCTTCGGATTCTGAGATTTGAGTGATGAATCGGGAGAGTACACGGCTGAATTCCGGGTACTCCTTGGCTGGTCCATACCAGGAAGCGCTGAATTACACTTTCCTTAGATGATTTATTGACTTTTACCGTTTCTCCTCAAATTCCGGTTTTCTGGCGTTGATGCGCACATAGCTGCCCGCGGCGGATGCGTTGTGCCCGAAGCCGCAGTCATAGGCACCGTCGAGGTAGTCCACCCGAACCGTATTTTCCCCGAACGTGAACAGGAGCTTACACTTCCCGAAATCATCGTTTTCATATACGGCTTTATTGCTTTTCAGAGCAAGAGTGGTTTTTTCTAGGGTGGCTATGTTATAGGCTGGTCCACCCGTCACGGCGCTCACGGCGATCGTGATTTTGGTGGGACTCGCCTGCACGACCTTCAATTCACCCGAGCCTTCCTCTTTTCCAAAAGCGTAGTAATAGGTCCCCGTCAGGTTGGGTAACAACTTGGCGGGAACCGAGGTTTTGGCAGTTTCCTTTAAAGCGACGGTAAAGTCTTTGGCATCGCGTTGGGGGGCGCTCCAGGTACCCGTCCAGCCGGTGCCCTTGGGTTCGAGGGAATATAGGCCAGTCACCTCGCCGTTGCGCATCAGTTCGTGCAGGAATAGGTTGCCTGCCGTCAGGCTGCCTACTACTGTGATCGGGATGCCTTTTTTCTTATACACCACCGTCCCAAAAAGAGCCTCTCCATCCTGCGTCAGGGTCAGGATAATCGGGATTTTGGTATTGATGGTACCTTCGTAGGTACGTTGGGTGAGCGATTGGGCCAATAGGCTTGACGTGAAAAGCCAGAAGCTGAGCAATACAAGTAAACGGTACATGGACATGAATCAGGAAGAAATTATACTTTGAAAATCATTCTTTTTCGGTAAAAAACCGACAGAATCACCAACCAGATGGCCAGGTAAATCAAGGCTCCGGCCAGGGAAGCGACCTTGGGTTCGGAAAAGTACGGAGCGATCTGGTAAGTATATAGATAGCTTTGCAGACCAATCGGATCGTGGGCCGGGTCGATCGGGTGGGGTACTTTGATGCCATTCAGTGCGCGGGGAATAATGCCTGAAAAGTAAAACACTACCATCGGATTGACGCCGAATATCAGAAAAGGCACGATCCAGCCTTTTGTCCATTGTTTGTAATCAATCACCAAATAGAGCCCCGCCAGCAGTACCAGCGCGATACCCGCCGCATAGAGTACATACGAGCTGGTCCAGAGGGCTTTGTTGATGGGAAAAATAACATTCCAGAGCAGACCCAGCCCTATGCCAGTCATCCCGATCATTAGCATGTACCATACTTTTTTCTCCTTAGTTAAAGTACTCCTCAACAAGGTACCCGTCAGCAGCCCGGCGATACCGGTGCCAATGGCTGGCAGGGTACTCAGGATACCTTCCGGATCCCAGGTTTTGGACGTAACCCATAAATGATTGGGCAGCAACGCGTAATCCAACCACGCTGCCAGGTTGGTACCTTTCGCTACATTAGCCGCACCTACTTCTGGCACAGGAACGAGGGTCATTAAAGCCCAGTACAGTAATAGAATGACAATCCCTACCATTGCCTGTACAGAAGTTGAAGTAGTGAGGTAGAGCAAAGAAACGACCAGGTACACCACAGCAATGCGTTGGAGTACCCCGGGAATGCGGACATTGGCATAGTCTTCAAATCCACCAAAGGCCAGTATTAGCATCAACACAAAAATCCCTAGTGCCACATAGAGTTGCCGCTGCCGAGCATATTCACCGAACAGTGCTACCACTACCAAGGCCGTAATAAAGAGCCGAACGATCAACAGAGAGCTACCTTCCAGACCCAACAGGTGGATTTTGGAAAAGAAATTCAGGAACAAACCCAGGCAGAAAATCCTTAGGAAACGAGTCAGTATTTTTTGCCAGGTGACACGGTCCAAAACTTTTCGGGGGGTAGCTAGTACTGTGGTGATGCCCACAATGAACAGGAACGTGGGAAACACCAGATCGGTGGGGGTGCAACCATGCCACTCGGCGTGCAGAAAGGGCGCGTACACGCTGCCCCAATCGCCGGGATTGTTCACGATGGTCATCAGCATGATCGTGAGTCCGCGCAGTACATCGAGCGAGAGCAAGCGATCTTTCATGGGGCAGGGAGGAGGTAAAATCAAGTGCTAAGGTACACCTGATTTTATAAAAACCTAAGAGGGAGAGAAGGCTTCCACGCCTTTGAAAAGGTACCCTACCCCCTTCAGCGTCATAATCTCCAGAGTGGGATCGTCCCGGAAGTAATCGCGCAGACGGGTGATGTACACATCCAGGTTTCGTGAATTGAAGAAGGAGTCGTCGCCCCACACCCGCAGCAGAATGTCCCGCCGCTGTACTTTGAAATTCCGGTTTTCGACCAGAATACTCAGCAATTCCGTCTCGCGATGCGAAAGTTTGCGTACCTCCCCGCTCCGGTGCAGCTCATATTGCTGCGGAAAAAACGTATAACTGCCCAGCTGTATCCGCTCCATTTCCTGCGGAGCGCGCTGCCCGTTGGGCTGTGCCATCCGGTAGAGATTCCGGATCCGAACGATGAGTTCCTCCATACTGAAAGGTTTTCGGATGTAGTCATTTCCACCCGATTCGAACCCTTTCAAAACGTCTTCGGTCTGGGTTTTGGCCGTCAGGAATAGCAATGGAATGGCCGGATTACGGGCGCGGATTTCCCTGGCCAGCTCGTAGCCGTCGCGGTGCGGGAGCATCACATCCAGCAGGCACAGGTCGGGCCGGACGCTTTCGTACCGGGCCATCACTTCGGCCCCGTCGGCCACCATGCACACCTCAAAGTCGCGGCTTTCGAGGCTTTCCTTCACAATTTTGCCCAAAAAAGGCTCGTCCTCAACGTACAGTAGTTTGATGCGGGTCATGGGTCGGAGGTACAGAATACGATGAAACCTGACTCGGGGTCAGCGGTAAAAAAAGCATAAAGCGACTACCCTGCTCCAGTTCACTTTCTACTTCAATGCGCCCGCGGTGCGCTTTCAACACGCTGGCTGCATAGCTGAGGCCAAGGCCGTAGCCTTTGACGTCATGCGTATTGCCGGTAGGTACCCGAAAGAATTTTTCGAAAATTTTATGGCGGTAGGCCTCGGAAATTCCCATTCCCCGGTCGGCCACTTCCAGCCGCAGGTACCCGGACTGCCTGCCTAGCCGGACGGTTATTTCTGGAGCGCCTTGGCTATATTTCAGAGCGTTGTCCAGCAGATTGTAAAGCACATGGGTCAGGTGCACCCGATCGGCCGTCAGGCAAAACTCTTCTCCGTCCCGCTCATATCGGTACTGTGCCCCGTACTTTTCAAACTGAGGCTTCATAGTATGCAGTACCTGCTGTACCAGCTGATCCATATCCAGTTGCTCGGGTGAAAGCGTCAGACTATGCTGCTCCTGTTGCGCGATTTTCAGCACTTTGTCCACCAGCATGGCCAGGCGATCCAGTTCGGTTTTAGATACGGCCAGGTACTCCCTGATTTTCTCCGGATCGCGGGCGGCACCAAAATTTTGCAAAGCTTCCAGGGCTACGCTCACCGTGGCGATGGGCGTTTTGAGTTCGTGGGTGACGTTGCTGATAAAATCATTTTTCAGTGCCATCAATCGTTGCTGGCGTTGCATAGTACGGTAAATGACCGCAAAGGCCAGGGCCGTGATAGCCAGCAGGAATACTGAAACCAGGATTTGCGGCATAACCTTGCGGAACAGATAGGACCTGTATTCGGCCAGGCTCGCCGAATACTTCGATCCCATGGGCATGCTGCTGCTGGTCATGACGGACAAGCTCGGCAAAGTACCGGCAAGACTATCGGCAGAAGGACCAGGACTGCGCCGAACGGTGAAGGGTAGGTTAAGGTTGGCTTTCTGCAACCGTTGCGCATAACCGGTCCGCAGGTCGCCGAGTTTCAGGGAATCATTGCCCAGCCGGATCACGAACCGGTGGCCGGGCGGTGAAGTCGTGACCGAGGAGTCTTCCCGTTGCGAGAGAATCCGGCTCTGAATCGGCTTCAAAACCCCGACCATCATTTGTTTTACCGAATCCAACTTGTCGGTAGAGGCCATGATCCGGACTTCTATATTGGTATATCCTGCCGAATCGCGTACGAAAACCCGCCGGGCCGGAAGGGTACCCGTCAGCGAATCACCCGAGCTATCACGCGACTTAAAGATTTTCATTTCCCGGGCCTGTAGGTCGGAAAAGGCTTCATGGAAATCGGTCGGCGCGGCAGTTCTTCTTTTGAAAAATAATAGCGTATCACTCTTTTGAGGTACCGTCCCCCGTTTTTTCAATGATGATCCTTTTTTCTCTTCGACCTTCTGCTCCCGAAAGGATACTGATACCTTTTGCTGGAGCACAGAGTCTTCCAGGGCCTGAACGGTCGATTGAAACAACAGGAAGGCTTCTTTTTGCAGCAGATTTTTCTGTTCGAAGTATTCTTTACGCAGCCAGAAGGCCTGAAAAGCCGCCAGCAATACGAGACTGGCGGCCATCAGAACAGCGGGTACTATTCTCCTGCGGGAATTTTTCATCTGCTACGCAAAACCAAACAAACCGCTACTCAGCGGACTCCTGAAAGCTAATTCCTAAATATACGCACTCCTCCAATACCGCCCGCTTCCTTCATATAATCGTCACGGATTTTATTGAATTCCGTCTCCGTCACCTTTTTTCCCCCCGAGGGTACCTTCAGATCGCCGTCTTCCAGTTTTTTAAAAGTTAGGTTGGCCGCCGTATAAATCATTTCGCCTTCATTCATATCCAATTCCAGAATCAGCCCCGGCAAGCCGCCGTAACCCGCCGGACCGCTGGGTACCGGGATAGCATCGGCAAACCACGCTACGAAGCTCTGCTTCCGCTCGGGGTTCGCGTAGGTAGCCTGCATGCAGTCGTAGCCGTTTATCTTCTTCGACTCGCCGGTGAGCTTCCAGGGAATTTGCCGTAATTCGTCCTGAATCAGGAATTTCTGTCCGGCCAGCTCACGCAGTTCCACGTTTTTTTTCTGATCAAAATTACGATATACTTCGCTCAAGGGTACCCTGATCACCATCCGTACCGTATTGCCTCCCGCGTCAGTGGCTTCCTCGTTGGCATCGTTGACGGCCACCGCTTTATACAATGATTCTCCTCCCCGGAAAGCCAGTTGCATTTTGTTAATGCGGAATTCAGGTACCATGGCCTTCATGGATTCGTCGGGCAGCCGCCGGTGCATGTTGATTTTCTGGTCATAGCCTACAATCCCTTCGTTCTGCTGCGCTACGGCGTTGCCTAGGTAGCTTAGGGCAATTAGGAAACCTAGCATTGTCTTTTTCATAGTTCTTTCTTGTTTTAGGAAAAATTCAGTTCATTATGTGTTTAAATATGAATCAATTCACTCAAAATCAGCCTCCCCGTAGTATGCGAATGCCGCCGCTTTGTGGGGGCCGCTGAATTCCCAGCGAATAGGTAAAGCTGAGCAGGAAGTACCGTTGCAGCGAGAGTGTCCGCTCATCCTGCACGAAGTTGGCCTGGGCCACGCGGTTGATGACCACATTGCGATTGAGCAAATCCACCGCCGAGAGCTTCACTTCGCCCCGCTTGTTTTTCAGGAACGACTTCGCCACCGACGCATTCCAGAGGGGTACCTTCTGGCTGAAATCCGAATCAGGAAAATTGTAAACCGCATAGTCGAGTGTAGAACTGAGTCTGACGATTTTGCCCAGTTGCCAGTTGGCTTCCACATCGTAGTTCTGGTTGGTAAAGCGCTGGTTCAGACCGGTATTGAGCGAGTAGGCCGTCTGGTTGTAGGTCAGGCGGGCGCTGGCCGAAATATCGAATACTTCCTTGTAGCGGTACTCCATCCGCAGGGTACTCCGGCTTACGAGGCGGCGGGTCTGGTTGTCGGTACCGTTGACGGGCGTGATGGAGCGGTTGTACAGCAGGTTGGTACTTACATTCACGCGGGTACTGATGGGCTTGATCCGAAAACCCTTCGACACGTCGCCCGTAACCGTATAGTCGTTCCGCACATTTACGGGGCGGAAGGTACGCACCAGCCGCTCGTCGATCTGCTGGC
Source organism: Salmonirosea aquatica (assembly GCF_009296315.1). Classification (NCBI taxonomy): domain Bacteria; kingdom Pseudomonadati; phylum Bacteroidota; class Cytophagia; order Cytophagales; family Spirosomataceae; genus Salmonirosea; species Salmonirosea aquatica. The sequence goes on along the minus strand of NZ_WHLY01000002.1, from coordinate 3,781,521 downwards.
TGTCGGTGATGCGGTTGGCTGTGTAGGTAAAATTCAGGTACCCGAACAGATTGCTGAACCGCAGTTGGTTGAAGTCAAAAAACTGCATCGTCAACCGGTGGTTGTACTCGGGCCGTAGGTTGGGGTTTCCTTCGTAAATATTGAGTGGATCGCTGTTGTCCACCACGGGCGAAAGCTGCTGGATAGACGGCTCGCGTACATCGGTGTCGTAGGTCAGATTGAGGTTGCGGGTCGTGGAAAAATTATACTGGAAGCGGCCATTCGGCAAGGCGTTCAGAAAGCTGCGGTCGATATCCACATCGCGCAGTGTCAGTTCGCCCCGAAGCACCGACTGCTGCACGCTCATACCCAGCGAAGCATTGTATTTCTGCTGGCTGGCCCGCAGATTGAAACCCCGCGCTGGTACGTAAAGTCGTTGCGGTACGCGTTGCTCAACTGACTGTTCAGACGGCGGGTTGGTCCTTCGCCAGTAAGATCATATACCTTGCGATCCAGGTTGTTCAGGGTTTTCTGCCAGGCATAGTTCAGCTCAAGGTACCTGCGGTTGCCCAGAGGCTCGGTATAGGAAAGCGTGGCTCCGAAATTCTGCTGGTCGTTGGTCTGCTCATTGACCTGCCGCAGACTATCCACCCGCACGGGTTCGGTACCGCATTCGAAAAAGCGGTTGGTAGCCCGCAGGGTACCCTCCCGATCGCTCTGATCCAGCCCAAAGGTGAGATTGGACGAAATCGTACGGCCTTTTTTGGCAAAGCGGTGGCGCAGCAACAGGTCGGAGTTCAGGCGGATACCGTCGCTCTGCGAAGTACTGGTGCGGGTACCTTCGTTTTCCAGTTGTCCGTTGGCCCCGAACGCCCGGCTTTCGCCCAGTACCGAGGCGCTGTTGCGGCGGTAGTCGAAGCGGTTGGTCCAGCGAAAAGAATTCAGCGAATCAATCTTCTGGTCGAGCACCAGATTGCCTCGGTGGGTTATGTTGCCGGTATGCTGATTGGTATTCTGAATACTCCCGATGGTACCGGCTGGCAGGAACGACTGGCGGTTGGCAATACGGTCGATGTCCTGACCCAGCTGATTGTAGAAGTAGCTGCCATTCACCTCCGTTTTGGGCCTAATCTGATTGTTGAAGTTCACGCCCCCGGCCCAGTTGGTAAGGTACCCATTGGTACGTCCGCCAAAATTCAGGGGTATGGCCGCATCCTCGTCGCTGTTGATCTGAACGCGCACGCCCCCCTGCCCCGACATCATGCGCTGCGAAGCGCCGGTAAAGTTGAGGTAGTCGTCCATGGAAAATCCCTGCTGGTTCACATTATTTCCCATTCCCAAAAACGAAAGCTGCTTGGTTTTGGAAAAGCGGTTAACATTTCCCCGCAGTGCGTAGCGGCTGTCGGGGCCACCGCCGCCCGTCAGGTTGCCGAACGTCATGTTTTTCTTTTCCTCTTTCAGGGTGAGGTTGATGGCTTTTTCGCGTTGCCCGTCGTCAATGCCCGTAAACTGCGCCTGGTCCGATTTCCGATCCAGTACCTGTACCTTGTCGATGGCGTCGGCGGGTAGGTTGCGGGTGGCTATCTTGGGATCACGACCAAAGAACTCTTTGCCGTCCACCGTAACGCGCTGCACTTGCTGGCCCTGCGCCCGCACGGTACCGTCGCGGTCGACCTCCACGCCCGGCAGGCGTTTCAACAGGTCTTCCACCACGGCGTTGGGCTGTACCTTGAAAGAGCCGGCGTTGTACTCGATGGTGTCCTGCTTGATCTGCACCGGAGCACGCTCGCCCCGGATCACCACCTCATCCAGGTCTTTCGGAATGGGCAACAGCGTCAAGGTACCCAGGTCCAGCGTTTCATTGGGCTGTTTGGAAACGGGCTGACGGTATTTCTGCAAGCCTACATAGGTAATTTGCAGCAGGTACCCCTCGTTGGCAACATTTTTAAATTCAAAACCTCCGCTGCCCTGCGAGCGGGCAAAAGAAACCAGAGAAGAATCGCGCCCGCTCAGAAGCATAACGGTAGCGCCGTCGAGGGCGTGCTGGGCGGAGTCTACTACCGTACCTCGAATATTAACTTGGGTTGGATTCTGGGCGAGAGTCGGAGGGGCAAACCAGCAGAGGAACAAGGGTAAAAGAAGGGAAACATTTTTCATGGCTGATAGTACTTTTTCATCAAGTCGAATACCCGACCTCACAAAAGTACCCTGGCCTCCGCAGGAAGCAGGTTAATGATCCTTGCATTAAGGTTAATTAAGGTTAATGCAGAAATTTGAATTTCAAGGCTGCCCTGCCTACTGATACAACGGCTGGTTCGGGCAGGATTTTCAGAAAGTGCATTTTCGACCCATGAATTTTCCGGCGCTCTTTTCTGTTTTTCCAGTGCTTTGGGCAGGTACCCTACCTCGCCCGTATAAACTCATTTTTAAATAACATTCCCCGACTACATGAAAAGCCAAGCAATACAAATCAAAGAAAAAGGTACCCTGGACAATCTGGAACTTGTGACCCTGGAGGTACCTACCCTGGAATCCCACGACATTTTGGTGAAAGTAAAGGCCGCGGGCGTGAATCCGGTAGATTTCAAAGGCGTTTTGAACGGGATTTTTAAAATGCCCTATACCGTGGGTAGCGATATCGCGGGCATCGTGGAGCAGGTCGGCGCCGAAGTCAAAAACTTCGAGGTAGGTCAGGAAGTAATCGGCTCGTTAGAATGGGCAAAGCAGGGCGCTTATGCCGAATACGTGGTTACGGAGGAACGCTATTTAGCCCGAAAACCCGATAACCTGAGCTTTACCGAAGCCGCCGCCGTACCCCTCGTGGCCCTCACAGCTTGGCAGGCGTTATTTGATCATCTCAATATTCAGGCTGGAGAAAAAGTACTGATTCAGGCCGCTGCGGGTGGTGTAGGTACCATGGCCGTACAACTCGCCAAGTGGAAGGGTGCCTATGTGGTGGCCTTGGCCTCTCCCAAAAACGCCTCATTTCTGACCGAATTGGGAGCCGACGAGGTAGTCGATTACAAAAGAGACGACTTGACGGAAACCATTCAGGATGTGGACGCGGCTTTTGATAGCATGGCTACTTCCGCACAGCTTTTCAAAATGTTGAAAAAAGGGGGCCGCTACGTATCCATCACCGCCAAGCCCTCGCAGGAACTGGCCGAAAGCTACGGGGTTTCGGCGACCAACTTCCTGTTTCATTCAGATGCGGCGCAGCTGTCGCAACTCGTGGCGTTGATCGAGGAAGGAAAAATCAAGGTTTTTCTGGATAAGACCTTCCCGCTGGCGGAGGCCAAAGCCGCCCTGGAATATCAGAAACAAGGTCATTCCCGGGGCAAAAATGTTTTATTAGTAGACTGACGGGGTTCCGAAATTCTCAATCATTGCGCCACAGGAGCGAAGAATCGCCATAACTCAGGAAGCGGTATTCGTGGGCGAGGGCTTGTTGGTATATTTTTTTCCAATCCTCGCCCACGAAAGCCGCCACCAGCAGAATGAGCGTGGAGCCGGGCTGGTGGAAATTGGTAATCAACCCTTTGCAAAGCCGAAAGGTGTAGCCGGGAAAAATGAATATTTCGGTTTCGCCCGTTATTTCGCTGAGGTTTTGCTTTTCCATGAAATGCAGCACAGCTTCCAGGGATCTCCGGGCGGAAGGTACCTCGGATTCCGGAATCGAATAAGGATACAGTTTCTCGATCCAGAATTCGGTGCTTTCCTCCCGGAGCAATTTCACCCCGTACCAGTACAAGCTTTCCAGTGACCGCAGCGAGGTGGTACCTACGGGAATAATGTGATCTATTTTTTGAATCAAATGCTCGATAAGCGTCCGCGTGTACACCACCTGTTCGCTGTGCATGCGATGCTCGGTAATGGTCTCGACCTTAATGGGTTGAAAAGTACCCGCCCCCACGTGCAGCGTCAGAAAAGCGCGCTGGGTACCCTTGTCGGCAAGTTGCTGCAATACCGAATCGGTAAAATGCAGCCCGGCCGTAGGCGCGGCTACGGCACCTTCCTGCCGGGCGTAGACGGTCTGGTAGTTTTGCTGGTCCTGCGCTTCGGTAACCCGCCGGAGGTAGGGCGGCAGGGGTATCTCGCCCAGCGCCAGTACGATATCCAAAAAAGAAGCATCACCATCCCAGGCCAACGTCACCCGGTTCTGCTCGTAATCTGCATAAGTAGCTTGCAGGGTGGTAGGTTTGCCTTGTATAGAAATCACGCGGGTCAGTACTTCGGCCGCTTTCCAACGTTTCTTATTCCCGATCATACAAGCCCAGGTACTTGGGCCGGTCACCAGCATGGCGTCGTTGATGATGCGGGTAGGTACCTCGGGGTGTAAAAGCAGAATCTCGATGGTAGCGCCGGTAGCTTTTTGAAAATATACCCGCGCCGGAATTACCTTGGTGTCGTTGAACACCAGCAGACTATCCGCCGGAAGTTGATCGGCCAGTTGCCGGAAATGTAAGTGCTCGATGGTACCCTTTTTATACACCAGCAGTCGGGACGCATCTCGCGGCGACAATGGGTAACGGGCGATGCGCTCGTCGGGTAGCTCGTAGGTATAGTCGCTGAGTCGGATCGAATTAGCCAGGGATAGGGAATCAGGCATGGGGAAAAGAACTTAATCCAGCGAAATTTCCGGTACCGGGGCGCGGAGCAGACGAAGGGGCAGCGACACAAAAATCAGGATCAGCATGCCTAAGCCCAGATAGAACAACCAGGCGAACGAGAACACATCCTGGGAAAACTGGTTGCTGTTGAGGGTCGCTAGGGCGAACAAACTCAGGGCCACGATGGTGTTGATGGCCGCCACCAGGCAGTAGAGCCAGTTGGTCAGGTGCTCGTTTAGTTCCTCCCGATGCTCGGCCCAGGCCCGGCGGTTGGGAATGGGCAGCAGCGACACGGGTACCTTATCGATCGACCGGGCCATGGCCGCAATCACGACATTGTTGAACACGATCAGCCCCATGGCAATGTAAAAAATCGTATCCTTCTCCAGATAGTTTTCGGCCATTCCAGACGATGCAAAACCTACCGCCACCAGGTCGGGCAGCAAAGAATACGTCCAGGCGAGCCCCCTACCACGAGCAGAACCGAAAACCAGCGCCAGATTTTTATGCTAAATGTTGTTACTTTCACTTCATTAAATTAAAATGGAAACGGGGTGGCTCACGCGATTGAAAGCAGAGGGTTGCTATTCTGTTTCAATTCAAACCGTTATACCCACCTTCTCTTGTACTACTTCCTTTGTCTGAATGCCTGGAAAAATATAAATATCCACATCAAGCGCGTCAAAGCGGAATTTTTTGGCAAAATTAAGCCCGAAGCCTCCTAAAACCTAACGGCTACCTGCCTATTACCGTAAACCTATGAAGATATATACCAAAACCGGCGACCAGGGTACCACCTCGCTCGTGAACGGTACCCGCCTTAGCAAGGCCCACATCCGCATCGACGCCTACGGGACGGTGGACGAACTCAATGCCTACATCGGCTTGCTGCGCGACCAGCCCGTGAACGCGACCCGGCGCGATGTGTTGAAAGAAATCCAGGATCGCCTGTTTACCATCGGCTCGCACCTGGCTTCCGAGCCCGACAAGACCCGCAAAAAACTCCCCGACCTGCACGAAGCCGACAGTACCTTGCTGGAAAATGAAATGGACGCCATGGATGCTACCCTACCCCCCTTGCGGGCTTTCGTGCTGCCGGGCGGTCACGAATCGGTATCGTTCGGCCACGTGGCGCGGACGGTCTGCCGCCGGGCCGAGCGGGCGGTGATACACCTGCACGAGCACGAACCCGTGGAAGAGCAGGTGATCCGGTACCTCAACCGCCTCTCGGACTACCTCTTCATGCTCTGCCGCACCATGACGCAGGAATTGGGCGTAGAGGAAGTGACCTGGAAGCCGAGGGTTTGAGAAGTGTAATCCTGCTTGATCCAGTGAGTTTGGTGAGAAGTTAAATTCTCGCTATTTTTCGTCCAATGACCATCATATACCTGATTAATCTTTAAAATGCGACATTATGCAATTGGCTATCCTGCTTTTTATAACGTGGCTGTGGTTGGGTTTTCTTTTGGGAACCATAGTATTACCGGTTATTGCGCTGGTCGATATTTTAAAGCATAACTTTACCGGCTCCGATAAAATCATTTGGGTATTGATCGTCTTATTCCTCCCTTTTGTTGGTTCGATCCTGTACTTCGTAATTGGTTCAAAACAAAAAACAATTGAGTAAATGCAGACCTCGATCCAGAAGGGGCAAGATTTTTTTGTAGAAAAAGACACAGAATGAATAACAACGATACCCTACGCCGCCTCCGCTTTGCCTTCGATCTCGACGATCACAGCATGATGACGCTATTTAAAAAAGGGGGATACGAGGCGACCCGCGCCGAAGTCAGCAATTGGCTGAAGAAAGACGAGGACCCCGATTTTCAGGTACTGAAAGATGTGATGCTGGCGACTTTCCTCAACGGTTTCATCGTGGAGAAACGCGGCAAAAAGGACGGTCAGGACCCGATCGCGGAAAAACGGATGAACAACAACCTGGTACTGCGCAAACTGAAAATCGCGCTCAGCATGGATGATACCGACATGCTGGATACCTTCGCGTTGGTGGGTTTTCACATAAGTAAGCACGAGATCAGCGCTTTTTTCCGCAACCCCACTAACTCGCATTACCGCGCCTGCAAAGATCAGATCCTGCGTAACTTTTTGGTGGGACTGCAAATGAAGTACCGCCCAGGTCCCGGTGAAGATTCGGCGGAATAAAAAAGCGAAAGCTCCGCCCAAACGCGGAGCCTTCATAAATTCAGGAAAAGCCTAGAACTTACTTCTTCTCCGGCATCATAACTACCTTGATGAAGTTTTCGTCGTTGAAGTACTTCTGCGCGGCGGCTTTGGTACTGGCCACAGTCACTTCTTTCAGGTGCTTTTCTTCGTCGAACACCTCGTTCAGATCCTCATCTATGAAAAGGCTGGTGTCGATGTAGCTGAGCCAGAATGGGTTTGTTTTCATATCCACCTGCGTTTTGCGGCGGGTTTCGGCCACGAACTTCTCGATATCTTTGGCTTCGGCGCCGTTCTTTTTCAGCTTATCCACTTCCTCCATCGTACGCTTCACGAGCTTGTCCACGTTCTCGGGTGCACAGCCAAACTGAATCACGTAGCGATAATGCCCCGAGGGTACCTTGTCCGTTTTGTCCGACACGCTCACGCCATACACACCGCTTTCCTCCTCCCGCAACGATTCGATCAGTTTGATCTGCAACACTTCCTGCAAGGCTTCGATCTGCACGTTGTTTTCGGGATTATATTCGTACTCGCCGCTATACACCATCGTCACGCGGCTTTTGGGTTCGAGGCCCTTATAAATCGTTTTCTCGATGCGTCCTTTTGGCGGAAAAATGTTCGGATGATCATACGTATCATCGCGGTCGGTGGAAGGTAGCCCACCAATGTACTTCTCAATCAAGGGTTTGATTTCATCCACCTTGAACGCCCCCACGAACGTAAATACGAAATCGGAAGCATCCTTAAAGCGATCTTTGTAGATTTCGAGCGCCCGATCCAGATTCACCTTGTCTACGCGCTCGGGCGTCATGGGACGGCGGCGTGGGTCGTTGCTGGTCAGCACGGCCGTCAGCGTATCTGAGTATACCTTCTCGGGCGTCGGAGTTTTCATCATGTTCTCCAGGTAGGCCCGCTGATTGGTCAGAATACCCTGCACCACGGCTGCGTCCTTACGGGGCGCGGTGAAATAGGCGTACACCAGTTGCAGGGCCGTTTCCAGATCCTGCGGATTCGTGCTACCCGTGATGCCTTCGGTCAGCTCGCTGAGGTACGGATTCACACTCACGGTTTTTCCGGCCAGGTACTTCTGCAGCTGCGTTTGGCTGTAGGTACCTACCCCACCCGAACTTACCAGATAACTCGCGAAAGCATCCGTTTCGAGATCTTTGGGAAACAATGAGGTACCCCCTTTACCCGTGGCCTCAAACAGGATTTGATCGTTTTTGAAATCGGTTGGTTTCAGCAGTACCTTCACGCCATTGCCGAGGGTCAGTTCAGTGATGCCCAATTTTTCGTCCAGCTTCTTCTCCGATACCACCTTAGTACCTTTGGGCTCGGCGGGCAGCAACGGCGTATCCACGGCATCGTCCACGTAGGCGGTCACGTCTTTACCCGCCGAGGCGAGCAATTCTTTTACCTTGGCCTCGGTAGGTAGCTGGTCTTTGGCTTTTTCAGGGCCCAGAATCACCACCGCTCGGTTCTTGTCGGTGATGAATTGCCCGGCCAGCTTGTTGATTTCTTCCAGTTTGATGCCGTCCAGTTCTTTTTTGACAAAATCGGCATAAAACTCGATGCCCGTTGCGGCTCCCTCATTCAGGAAATTATCGATGTACTCCTGCACGTAGTTGTCCGAGCGCGTTTTGTCTTTTTCCTTTAAACTCCGCTCTATGCCGTTCAACAGCGATTTTTTGGCCCGATCCAGTTCCGATTCGGTAAAACCGAACTTCTGTACCCGGCTATTTTCGGTGAGCAGCGCCGTCAGCGCGCGCTCTACGCCTTCAGTGCTTTTGGCCAGCGCCACCGACGTGTAGGCGTCCAAATCGCCCAGAAACCCGCCGTAGCTACCCGTGCCGAACAGGAAGGGCGGATCGGCCTGTTGGGTAAGTTCCTGCATCCGGTTGCCCATCATTCCATTGAAAAGGCCGTAGGTCAGGTTGGTGCGGGCATCTTTCAGCGTTTTCTCCTTAAACTCGGGCTGCTTGTAAAAAACCTGGATCACATTCTGCGCCTGCTCGGGATCGGTGACGATGGCCACGTTGGTGGCACCATCCAGCGGAATCGTGTACTCGGTCCTTTTCTTCGGGCTTTTGGGCATCGGAATGCTGCCGAATTTATCTTTGATGATTTTCTCCACTTCGGCAGGATCAAAATCACCTACCGCGATCACGGCCATCAAATCGGGACGGTACCAGTCCTGATAAAACTGCTTGAGTACCTCGGGTTTGAAATTTTTCAGGATATCATCCTTACCAATCGGCAGGCGGTCGGCATACCGGGAGTTGTTCAGGATCATCTTGAAGTACTTGTCCCGCATCCGCTGCTGCGCGCCCCGGCCCGAGCGCGACTCTTCCAGCACCACGCCGCGTTCTTTGTCGATTTCGTCGGTGGCGAGCAGGGCCCCGTGCGCCCAGTCGTCGAGTACCTGCAGGCCTTTTTCGAGCAAACCCGCCGAGTCGGTGGGAATGGGCAGCATGTATACCGTCTCGTCAAAACCGGTGTAGGCGTTCAGGTCGGCCCCGAAGCGGACGCCCGTTTTCTGCAGGAAATCCACGAGCTCGTTCTTGGGAAAATTGGTGGTACCGTTGAAGCTCATGTGTTCCATGAAGTGCGCCAGTCCCTGCTGCTCGTCGTTTTCGAGAATAGAACCAGCCTTCACGACCAGTCTGAGTTCGGCGCGGTCTTTGGGTTCGGCATTCTTGCGGATGTAATAGGTAAGGCCATTGCTCAGTTGACCTTTTTTAACGTTAGGGTCAAAGGGAATGGGTTTCGAAAGGTCGGTTTGCGCCAGGACCGGCGTGGCGAACACCAGCAGGAACAACCCGACTTTTGTGGATAGTGAAAATTTCATGAATTCGTAAGTTAAGTTGGACAGGATATTTAAACGAAGAACGTAGTTAGTATATTGAAAAGCAAATCCTGGCCGGGCTACTTATTTTGCAGATCTGGCATCAGGCGTCAATTGCATCATTCGTCGCAGTTTATGCGTGATTTCCATCAGTTCAAAGGCACTTTCCACCCAAAACAAATCGTGTACCCTGGAAAGGTACCTTTCGCTGTTTTCGAGCAAAAGCTGGTCAATTTCCCGACGCCGGATGGCTAATTCGCCGTATGCGTTCTGCTCTATTTCATCTTGCTCTGTCTCAGTCCTCTCCTCATTCCCAATCAGCGAATCGACGCCCTGCAAGGCTTCCTGCAGGTACCCCTTCACGCGGCTATCACCCCACCGATAATCAGGGCATCTTTTCAGAAACGACCCCAGGCTGAGCAAAAGCGAAAGCTGGGTATAAATCAGCAGGGAAATCCGCTGAATGGTGGTCAGTACCTCCGTTTGTCCCGGCGATTCGATTTGGGCCAGTCGGTAGGAGTTCAGGAGGTCGTCCATTTTCAGGAATGCCTCTTTGCGGGCCAGTTTGTAGTTGGTGAGAGCCAGAGCATCGGCATCGACCTGGTCCAGCACATTTTTCAGCAGCGAACGGTCGGCCCGTAGGGACTCCTTCACCACCGTAGGTAGGTTTTGCACTTCCCAGTAAGGAAATACAAACCGGATCGATAGCCAGCACAAGCCCGCGGCCAGCACCGTATCCAGCAGGCGGTAAAAGGCAGCATCCATGAATTCCAGGTGCAGGTAGCTATAAAAAAAGAGGACGAACAGGGTAAAAAAACAGCTCGTAACCGCATACTGACGTTTGACAAATGAAAACGCAAAAAACTGTGACCCCAAAAAGATCGCCATACTCGCCAGGGTACCCGGCTGAAAAACGTAAAAGAGCCCCAGTCCCACCAAAACGCCCACCACAGTACCGTACACACGGTGGGCAAGCCGTTCTTTGGACAGGCTGAAGCCGGGTTTCAGAATGACCAGTACGGTCAAAAGCGCCCAGCTAGGGTACTCAAAGCCCAGGCCTACGGCCAGATAGTAGGCTCCTACGGCCGTAAGCGCCATGCGCAGCGCGTACCGAAAAAAGCCAGATTTGAACGAAAGATGGCTGCGCAGATAGTCCCAGCCGATGGTATCGCGGATCGCAAATTGCCGGATACGATCCGTAGCCAGGTCGAGCCGAGCGCTCCGGCGTGCCATCACATCGCGCATGTTGCGCAGCAGCAGGAGTTGTTGCTCGAAATACCGCTGCAGCCGGCGCAGTTGCCGGTACTCTTCCGCCGACTCCTGGCCCGAGGGCGTCCGCGCCTTCATGCCGTTCAGATACTCGGTCAATTGCTGTAGGGTACCTTCGGCATTTTCATCCTGCATCGGCTCGGCCAACGTCCGGTCCTCGTGCGCAATCTGTCTTTCCAGCTGCCGCAGCTGCGACACGACGTACTCGTTCAAAGTCCGGAGGAGCGGTACAGCGCCTTCCTCTTCGGCATGGTCGGGTACGGCCTGTAACGACCAGGCTGAAGCTGTCGCCAGCTCGATCAAATCCACCAGATTAGCCAGGAAATAGGTAGCCCTTCCCATGAAGGTTTCGGGATTGGTGATGTTCATGGGCTCACGCAGCAGCACTTCCCGGATTTGCTGATGCGATTCCACCACATCGGCCTGCCTGCGCGACAATACCAGCAGAGTTTCGGTACGTGAAACGTCCGGATCGAACAGAGCCGCCTGTCCGGCAAAGTAGTCGGCCGTAAGCCGCAGGCACTCCTGTAGCCGCCGGCGAAGTTGCCGCGGTCGCTGCAAAGGATGCAGCAGCAGCGCGTATAAAGTGTACCAGGCCGACCCCAGCAACAGGTAGCCCGCCTTGGGCAAGGCCGCGGCCCAGGTCGGGATGGTGTTGGCCATGCTCAGCCCGATCATCACCGACAGATTGAGCAACAGGGCTACGATGCTGAAATTGGAGCTGAAAGGCGATAGAAAATTCAGGATGAAAAGTGTCACGAACAACAGGATTCCGTTCAGGACAGGAAAGTCTTTCACCTGCGTGAATACCAGAAATATCAAAGCCGATAACAGGCCCGACAGCACCATAAAACCCAGTTTTTTAGGTAGGGCAATAGGAATATCGATGCCAAAAACGAAGGTAGAGCCCAATAACATAAAGATACCCAGCTCGTTGTACCCTAGTCCTGTCGCCACGAGCAGGGGCAAAGCCGCCCCAACCAGAAATCGGAAAGCGGACTCGGTATCTTCGGAGGTAATGTATTCCTTGAGCGTCATCGTAATTTTTATAAATGCAAGCACTTGATTCCAGGATGCAATGTCGGCCCTTAGCTATCTATAAAGGTACCTTGAACAATTCGTATTGGCTGGCAGCAACAGGCCTTATCGTAACTTCATCCGATAATCGTCTTCTTTCCAGCTATTTTTTGATATACTTGCCCTATATTTAAATTATTTTAATAATACCCGCTTCACGCACTGTGCAGCCTTTACGACGACCTATGAAAAAAGGACTTATTTTTCTGAATCTGATTACACTATTTTCCACTACACAGGCGCAGCAACACGCCGAACAGGACCATTCCAAATACGTTCCGCCCACCGATGAAAAGGTACAAGCCAAGCTAAGCCAGTGGCAGGATGTCAAGTTTGGCCTGCTGATGCACTGGGGTACCTATAGTCAGTGGGGCATCGTAGAGTCCTGGTCGCTGTGTCCTGAGGATGAAGGCTGGTGTGTGCGCCGCGGTCCGCATTCCCATGATTGGTTCGAATACAAAAAAGCCTACGAGAACCTGCAAACGACTTTTAACCCCACCCGCTTCAATCCCGAAAAATGGGCGCAGGCGGCCAAAAGTGCGGGTATGAAGTACGTCGTGTTCACTACCAAGCATCACGACGGCTTCTGTATGTTCGACACCAAGCAAACCGACTACAAAATCACTAGTTCCAAATCGCCTTTTGCCAGCAACCCGCGCAGCAATGTCACGAAGGAAATCCTGGCGGCTTTCCGGCAGCAGGGCTTCATGACGGGTACCTACTTCTCCAAACCCGACTGGAACGTGGATTCCTACTGGTGGCCCTACTTTCCGCCCAAAGATCGCAATTCATCCTATGACCCCAAGAAGTACCCCGAGCTCTGGAAGAAATTTCAGGATTTTACTTACAATCAGATCGAGGAACTCATGACCGGCTACGGCTCGGTGGACATCCTGTGGCTCGACGGTGGCTGGGTGCGGCCGTACAGCACCATCGACCCGAACATCAGCTGGCAGAAGGCCATTCCTTACGAGCAGGATATCGACATGGCGCGCATTGCCAAAATGGCCCGCCGCCACCAGCCCGGCCTGTTGGTCGTGGACCGCACCGTGACGGGCGAATTCGAGAACTACGTGACGCCGGAGCAGCAGATTCCCGATCAATACATGCCCATTCCGTGGGAATCGTGCATGACGATGGGTAGTTCGTGGTCGTACGTACCCAAGGAAAACTTCAAATCGGCCCGGCAACTGGTACATACCTTAGTCGATATTGTGGCCAAGGGAGGCAATTTACTGCTCAACATCGCGCCCGGCCCCGACGGCGAGTGGCACGACGAAGCGTACACGCGTCTGGCGGAAATAGGTACCTGGATGGATATGAATAGTGAGTCAATCTACGAAACCCGCCCGCTGGCACCGTATCGCCGGGGCAAATGGGCCTATACCCAGAAAGGCAAGTCTACCTACGCGACCTACCTGGCCGAAACGGGTGAATCGCTCCCCGGCCGTCTTAAGCCCGAGGGCGTCGATCTGCCCGCTGGTGCTCGGGTGAAGCTGCTGGGGAACGAGAAGAATCTAGCAGTCAAGGACGGTTTCATCGAGGTACCTGCCCGAGCGATTCAGACCGCAGGCCATCAGTATGCCTACGTCTTTCGCATCGATTCGTAGTTTTTCTGAAAGGTACCCTAAAAAGTACCTCGGAAATAATCTTTATATTTACCTGTTTCCTACGTTCCGACCGACCAACAACTCCAATGAAGAAAATTTTAATCGTAGTATTACTAGTAGCCAGTCAAACGCTTTGGGCACAGGTACCCCCCAAACCCTACGGACCCCTACCCTCGCCACGCCAGTTGGCATGGCACGAAGTAGAACAGTACGGACTAATCCATTTTACCCCTACTACATTTGAAAATAAAGAATGGGGCTACGGCGACGCTGACCCGAAGATTTTCAACCCCAAAGAATTCGATGCCGAACAGATCGTGCAAGCCGCTAAGGCGGGCGGCCTGCGGGGCATTATTTTCGTAGCTAAGCACCATGATGGTTTCTGTCTGTGGCCCACAAATACGACCGATTATAATATTACCAAAAGTCCTTTCCGCGATGGAAAAGGCGATATGGTGAAGGAAGTGGCCGACGCCGCCCGTAAGTACGGCCTGAAATTTGGTGTATACTGCTCGCCCTGGGACCGCAACAATGCCGCCTACGGTACCCCGGAGTACCTCGCCATCTACCGCGAGCAACTCCGCGAATTGTACACCAATTACGGTCCCTTGTTCATGTCGTGGCACGATGGAGCCAACGGCGGCGACGGCTACTACGGTGGCGCGCGCGAAAAACGCTCGATTGATAACACAACCTACTACCAGTGGGACGAAACCTGGACCAACCTGACCCGCAAGCTACAGCCCGGTGCCAACATTTTCAGCGATATCGGTTGGGACGTGCGTTGGGTAGGCAATGAAAAAGGTACGGCCGCCGAAACACACTGGGCTACCTTTACGCCCCAGCCGCCCAAGGGTGTCAACGAGGCCGTTCCCGGCCAGGCCAATTATGAGGATAGTCCCACGGGGATGCGTGACGGCAAGTTCTGGATTCCGGCCGAGTGCGACGTACCCCTGCGCAAGGGCTGGTTTTATCATCCCGATCAACAGCCTAAGTCGCCCGACGAGCTTTTTGATTTGTACCTGAAAAGTGTAGGCCGGGGTGCCGCCCTCGATCTGGGCCTGGCTCCCGATACGCGCGGCCTGCTGAGCGACGCCGATGTAGCTTCCCTAAAAACCTTTGGCGACCGCCTGCAAAAAACCTACGCCGTCAATCTGGCGCGGCCCGCCTATATCCGGGCCATCAATGTGCGGGGCTATAATTCGATCTATGGTACCAAGAATCTGGTGGATAATAACCCGGATACCTACTGGACCACCGATGAAGATTTTAAGAAATCGGAATTCACCGTTGAATTTTCCCAGCCCACGGACTTCGATCTGATCAGTATCCGGGAAAACATCAAATTCGGCCAGCGCGTGGAAGAATTTGCCGTGGATAGCTGGGAAAACGATGCCTGGAAAGAAATACATAAAGGTACCAGCATCGGTGCACGGCGTCTGATCAAATTCGATGCGCCTGTCACTACGACCAAGCTACGGGTACGGTTCACCAAAACGCCCGAAGTGGTGGTGCTGAGTGAGTTAGGGGTTTATAAGGTAGCGGAGTGATAAAGTTGTTGATTTCTCAAAGGAATTACCTCTAAATCTTACTTCAAAAGGACATCCTACCTAAACTTCTGCATGAATTATATTTTATTCCTTGATGAAAGCGGTGACCACGGACTTGCTAAGATTGATTCTGGTTTCCCCGTTTTTGTGCTCTGTGGGGTAATGTTCTCAGAAGAAAATTACACTCGTTTCAAATCTTCTATAAACCTTGTTAAGGAAGCGTTTTGGGCAGATAAGAAGGTTATACTACATTCAAGAGACATCCGAAAATGTGAGAAGGAGTTTCAAATTCTTCTTGACTACGATACTAAAGCCCGATTCTACTCTGAGCTAAACACTATTATGATAGAGCAAGATTATCGGATCATTGCTGCGGCTATTGATAAGCAGGCTCACATTAAGAAATATGGACGATTGGCTACTGGTCCATATGAGATAGCCTTATCTTTTATTATTGAACGGGCTATATTTTACCTCGATAGCATTTACGCAAACAGTAAGACACTTTCAATTGTAATCGAGAAAAGAGGGAAAAGGGAAGATGAAGCACTCAAATCGCATTTTTTGAAACTCAGAAGCCTAGGCACTTATTACGTGACTCCTGAGCGACTTGCTTCTTACGAGGTAGAAATCGAATTTAAGGATAAGAAAGACAACATAAATGGTCTTCAATTATCTGACTTGGTAGCCTATCCAATCGCAAGGTATGTAATGGATAAAGAGAGGGCTAATCCCGCTTTCGACGTAATTGTTCCTAAATTTTACACCAAAGCAGGGAAATGGCAAGGCGTTGGACTAAAAATATTCCCCTAAAAACAAATGAGTTAACTAGATAGTCTAGTTAACTCATTTGCCGACCGGGGACACCCCAATCCATTACAAATGTAATAGGTGACCTTGTAATATACAAATGATATACAAAAAATATATGTATAATATAAATGTATCACACCTCATACGTAAGGCTAATAACCTAGGTTAGTAGTACAAGCAGTTCAACAATTATACAAATCAGCCTTTCAACAACTACACCACCTCCACCACCACACCCTCACTCTCCACATAGGCCGTGCAGGTTAGCACCCAGCCCTGCGCCAAATCGCGATCGGTCAGCACATCGTTGATACTCATCCGTACGGTACCCGACCGGCAGAGGGCCGCGCAGGTGGCGCAGCGGCCGCCCCGGCAACTGTACGGAATCGGGATACCCTGCTCGAGGCCGGCTTGCAGAATGGTGGTGTAGGCAGGTACCTCCAGCGCATAGGTTTTTGATCGGAAAGTAAGTTGGATCGTGTGTGGCTCCGAATGCTTCGGTGGCGGCGGGGCGGGGTCTATTACGAAATTCTCTTTACGAATCTGATCGTCTTCAAAACCCATAAACCGAAGCGTAATCTCGGTCGTGCGCATCAATTCAAAGGGCCCGCATAAGAAAAAACGCGCCCGCTCGGCCGGGAAATGAAGGTACCTCCCAATCATGCGCTCCAACCGGAAATTGTTGATCCGGCCCCGCGTTCCCAGCCAGTCATCGGTCGGCTGACTCAGCACATGGACGATTTCCAGCCGATCAGGGTACCCCCGCTGCCACTCCGCCAACTGCCTGCCAAATATGATGCTCCGCTCCCGGCGACTGGCGTAAAGCAGCGTCACGCGGCTTTCGGGTTCGTTGGTCAGTACGTACTTAAGAATAGAAAACAAAGGGGTGATTCCGCTTCCTGCGCCAATCAATACCACATCGCGGGGCTGGCCTTCCGCAGGTTCCAGCACAAACCTACCCGCGGGCGGCAGGGCAGTGAGCCGGGTACCCACCTCCACGTGATCGTGCCAGTAACGGGATATTTCGCCATTCGTCACGCGCTTGATGGTAACGGCCGGAAACTCATCCACACCCGGTGTCGAGCTCATGGAGTACGAGCGACGTACCTCGTGTCCCTGGACATGCAGCAGAAAGGTAAGAAACTGGCCGGGTTCGTAGGATAAGGCCCCGCCCTCAGCCAGTTCGAGCACGAAGGTACGGGTATCGGAAGTTTCGGAAATAATGTTCCTGATGCGGAGGGAGAGCACATTTTCTTGCATGGGTACTATTTTTAATGGGCAATTTCATAACTTTAACGTACCGGCAACCAATCGCTTGCCTGCTGCCAGTCCGTGGGCTATTGGAGTAAAAATAGGGATTACCGGCATCCTTTTCAGGAGTTTCGACAAAAGAGTGGACCAATCGTATAAGAACTACACCGACAATGAGCTACTTCGTCTTATGCGCGAGCATGATGATGATAGGGCCTTTGATGCGTTGTATGGCCGCTATGTTCATACATTGCTCCATACGGCAGTGCGAAAAACCGGCGACAGCGCCGCTGCTCAAGATCTTGTGCAGGAGTTGTTTGTCAAATTCTGGCTCAACCGCCACACCTGTACCATTCATAAAACCGTAGCGGCTTATTTCAACGGGATGCTCCGGAACCTGATTATTACCCACTACCACCAGGAGCAGGCGCGGCAACCGACCGCCCTGGAATACGCCACGCAGCTTTCCGATAACATCACCGGTGAGCAAATCCAGTTCGACACGCTCAACGATCTGTACGAGCAATCGCTTCAGAAACTGCCTGAAAAATGTCGGGAGGTATTCGTTTTGAGCCGCAAAGGCTATAGTCAGAAAGAAATTGCCCGTTCGCTGGCGATTTCTGAAAAAACCGTCGAGGCTCACATTGGGAAGGCGCTCCGGATTCTGCGAATCGAGATGAAAGACTACATTGTTTTTGCCCTAATAACCAGCACCTTGGGCTCGCTCCTCTGATTTTTTTGTAAAATTTTCATTTCCGGATAAGGGATTTTGCCGCTATCTACAGACAGTAGTATATAGGTTGTACTTATCCGGGGGTTTATTAAACAAAAAAATGAAGGGAAAAGCTTTACCTGCCGATTTGCTCAAAAGGTACCTCACAAATACCTGCACCGAAGCGGAGCGGCGGGTGGTGGACGAATGGTACCTCCGGCTCGACCGGGAGCAGGAAGCTGCCCCTTTTTCCATCGATGAACACGCATTACTGCAACGCATTCGGGCGGACATAGCCCACACGTTGCCACCGCGTGAGGAGGCTCCTGTTGTTCCACTGAACAGACGGCGGTGGCTGTATCTGAGCGGGATTGCGGCAAGCCTGCTTCTGTTGCTGGGCGTAGGGTACCTTGCCTGGAATCGGCCGGCAACGGATTCGTCCTCCGCTGCGACATCGGGTACCCCGGACTGGACTGTTCATACCAACACCACCAAAAAAATCGAGCGCTACCTTTTTCCGGATCAGAGTGTAGTGTGGCTTCAGCCGGGCGCGCGGCTCTCTCATCCCGCTGCTTTTGCGCCCGCCCCCCATCGTGAAGTACGCTTTGCCGGAGAGGGATTCTTTGAGGTGGTCCGCGATACCCTGCATCCCTTCATTATTTATAGCGGCGCGCTCAAAACCCAGGTACTGGGTACGAGTTTCAATGTACGGGCCTACGAAAACGACTCCTCCTATCATGTATCGGTGCTAACCGGTAGCGTGGCCGTAAGCGCCCCGGCTTCTCCGACACACGATGAGGAGGTACTGGTACTAAAAACCAACGAGCAGGCCACCTACCAAAATGCCACCAGGAGCCTAACCCTTGAAACGGCTGCTGCGAAACCCGAAATAAAGCAAGCCTGGCGACCGGCATCCCTGGTGTTCAACGATACACCTTTGTCGGAAGCTGCGGCACAACTGCAAAAAGCGTTTCAGATACACATTGAACTGGCCAACCCGGCCCTCAATACCTGTCGGCTCACGGTCGATTTCAACAAGCAGCGACTGCCCGAAATTCTCAATATGATCAATACTTTGCTGGGGAGTACCTACGAGTTGGAAGGCGATACGATTCGTATTTTCGGCGATGGGTGTTCCGACTGATCCATGACAAAATCCTTAAACTCGCTATATGAATAAATAAAGATAATGCCAGTGCAGAGATGGTTAGCAAAAAAAATCGGAGATGCTACCAACATCCCCGATCCGAATGGCTAACTGTTGTTCCCCGGGTGAATTCGCCGGCCAGCGTAGCCCGGAAAACCTATTTCTAACCTTTAACCAATTCATTCTAAAAGTATGAAGAAACATCTGTATTCCAAACGTGGAGTCTTATTCACAATCATGAGAATTACCTTTTGTCAGCTGTTGTGTGTAAGTTTTATGTCGGCCATGGCGTACGCCCATACTGCGCCGGCGCAGGAACTCCTTGACCGGGGCGTCACCCTCAGTCTATCCAAAGCTACGCTTCGGGAGGCCCTCTCCCAGCTTGCGAACACCACGCAGGTCAAATTTGCGTATAGTCGCGATGTCATCCGGCTTTCCCAGCCGGTGGACATAAGCGCTCGGAAAGAACCTCTGTCTTCGGTACTGGACAGGCTGCTGCTACCGCTGCATATCGAATACCGGGTAGTAGACGACCAGATTCTGCTGTCGAAGTCGAAACGCCTGGCGATCAATACGCCCCGGCGCCTATTGGGTACTCGCCTTTCGGAGCGCGTGCAGCCGCTGGACGTTACAGTGACGGGTACCGTCACCGGAGCCGACAACAATCAGCCCCTCCCCGGTGTGAGTGTGGTGGTGAAAGGTACCAGTCTGGGTACCACCACCAATACTTCCGGGGTATACCAGCTGACCGTGCCCGGCCCCGGTTCCGTGCTGGTATTTAGTTTTGTGGGGTACCTCTCACGCGAAATCACGGTGGGCAACCGCCAGCAGCTTGACGTAAGTCTGGATGCAGACATCAAAGCATTGAGCGAGGTGGTCGTGGTAGGCTACGGTACGGTCAAGAAAAGTGACATCACAGGTTCGGTGTCGTCGGTGAGTGCGGAGGAAATGACCGCTTACCCGGCTACGGGGGCCGTGCAGGCTTTGCAGGGCCGGGCTGCCGGGGTACAGATTCAGGCCAACAACGGAGAACCCGGCGCGGCCTACAAGGTCAGGATCCGGGGGGGTACTTCGATCAACGCCAGCAGCGACCCCATCTACGTGGTGGACGGCTTCGTGGGCGGGGCCATTCCCCCTCCCGAAGACATCGAATCGCTGGAAGTACTCAAGGATGCGTCGGCCACGGCCATCTACGGTTCGCGGGGTGCCAACGGGGTCATCATGATCACCACCAAGCGGGGAAAATCCGGTAAGCCACGGATCGAACTCAATACGTCTATTTCGAGCCAAAACGAAATCAATCGGCTGGATTTGTTGAATGCCACCCAATTTGTCGATTACATTAAAGAGGCGCGGCCTACCTACACGTCGCCGGGAGCCAGCACCGACTGGCAAGACCAGATTTTCAGAACGGGCGGCATCCAGAACCACCAGCTTTCCATTTCGGGCGGCAGCGACGCCGTCAGCTACTACCTGTCCGGTGCCTTGTACGACCAAAAAGGCGTCATTCTGAACTCGGGCTTCAAGCGGTTTTCCGTCACCAGCAACGTGGAGGTGAAAGCCAATAGTAAGCTCAGGATCGGTCTCAACCTGTTTGCGCAGCGCAGTTCCAAGCAGCAGGCCTACACCCAGGAAGGTTCCGGGGGCCTGACGCCGGGTGTAGTGGCGGCGGCCTTCAAATTCGAACCCGATCAGACGATCCGCGATCCGCAAACGGGCCGCTTCACCGTTTCCCGCGTCAACGACCCAACCGACAATCCCTATGCCGTAGCCACCCAGCTACAGAATGAATCGGTGAACGACCGGGTTCAGGGCAACCTTTTCGCGGAATACGAAATCATCGACCATCTTAAGTTCCGCACTACTCTGGGAGCCACGACCAACAGCGGGCGGGCGGGGTACTTCGCTCCCACGACCCTCAATTCCGGACGCTCAGTTGGGGGGGAGGCGTCGGTCAGCGGTTCTAAAAGCACACAGTTGCTGAACGAAAACTACCTGACCTATTCCCGGATATTCGGCGGGATTCACGACCTCACCCTATTGGGGGGCTATTCCTACCAAAGCTCGTCGAGCGAAAGCTGGAGCGGCACCGGACAGTCGTTCATCACCGACGCCGTGTCGTACTGGAACCTGGACGGCTCGGCGGTGTGGCAAAGCCCCACTTCCGGCCTCACCGAGTCACAGATCAAGTCGTTTTACGCGCGCCTGAATTACTCCCTGCTGGACCGGTACCTGTTCACGGCCAATATCCGCCGCGACGGTTCGTCTAACTTCAGCCGGAACCATAAGTTCGCCACTTTTCCATCGGGCGCATTTGCCTGGAAAATGTCCAACGAACCCTTCATGCAAAACAGCAACCTCATCAGCCAGTGGAAGTGGCGGGTCAGCTACGGGTTGACGGGCAACCAGGCCATTTCGCCCTACCAAACCCTGGCGCGCTTCTCCAATGTATTCACCGTCATTGACGGGGTACCGGTCAACGCCGTGCGGCCCACCACCGTGGCCAACAACGACCTGACTTGGGAAACCACCGCTCAGTTTGACGTGGGGACGGACATCAGCCTTTTCAAAAACCGGATCAATCTGGTGCTGGACTACTACCGGATGGTCACCCGTGACCTGCTTTTCAGCGTTCAGTTGCCCCAATACTCGGGGTATGCCACCCAATTGCAGAACATCGGTTCGGTGGAAAACAAGGGATTTGAATTAACGCTCAACACCCGCAATCTGGTGGGTGACCTGAAATGGACCACGGACGTCAACTTCTCCATGAACCGTAACAAGGTACTCGCGCTGCCGGGCGGCACCGACCTGGAATACAGCGCCGCCCCCGGCCACCTGGTGGGGCTGGGCAACACCCATGTGTTGCGGGAAGGCTATCCGGTGGGTAGTTTCTTTGGCTGGATATACGACGGTGTGTACCAGGAAGGGGATACTTACCTGCCTGGTGGAGGTTTTGAACAGGCCGCCGGGGGCGAGAGGTTCCGGGATATCAACGAAGATGGTACCCTCAATAGCAACGACCGTGCTATCATTGGGAATCCCAATCCGGACTTCATCTGGGGACTCAATAACGAATTGAACTACAAGGGGTTTGATTTGAATTTGTTCTTTCAGGGCTCCCAGGGGAACGATATCCTGAGTTATTCGCTCATGGAACTCAACCTGCTGTCGGGCAACAACAACGCCACTACGGAGGCCCTCAACCGCTGGACTCCCACCAATACGAATACCGATGTTCCCAAAGCCTTTGCCGGCCGTTCCCGCCGGGTATCGACCCGCTGGATTTATGACGGCAGTTACGTGCGCCTGAAAAACCTGGCTCTGGGCTACAACTTCCCAACCTCCGTGATCAAGAAACTGGGCATGACCAAGCTGCGCCTTTACGCCAGCGCCCAGAATATACTGACTTTTACCAAATACCCGGGATATGATCCGGAGGTCAACTACGCTTCGTCGGGTGCCACCGATAGCAACCGCAACCTGGGCCTTGATTACGGTAGCTATCCTAATGCCAAATCTTATACCGTAGGCTTGAATATTGGCTTTTAATAATCTGATAAACAGAAAAAATAGCATATACTATGAAAAATCGTGCAGTAAAATATTTCTTAATTTCCCTGGTGGGTACCCTCTTTCTGGGTTGCACCGATCTGGAAGAGGACCCCGTCGGTATCCTGGCGCCGGAATCTCTTTTCAAAACGCCAAAAGATGTACAAACGGCCATTTTCGGGGCCTATGGCTGGATCGCCAGCGAGCGGTTGTATGGTCGGCAATTCGTCACGGCCCTGCTGTTGCGCGGCGACATGGCCGACATCGGCGACCGGGGTACCCCGGCTGAACGGCAGCAGGTCAACGACTTCAACATGGATGATAACAACAACATGGTACGGCAATTCTGGCCCTACTGGTATCAGACGATCAGCGCGGTCAACGCGGCTATTTCGGGAGCAGAAGGCTTGGGATTGCCTGAAAACGAAGGCAATCCCCTGATTGCCGAAGCCCGCTTCGTCCGGGCCTTTTCCTACTATCATCTGGTTCGGACATTCGGCGATATTCCCTACCTCGATCGCTTTATAACGGACCCCACTTCGGTGAAGGATATTTCCAAGACGTCCGCTGCCACCGTTTACCAGAACATCATCGCCGATCTCCAATTCGCCAAGCAGTGGCTGCCCGACCAGCAGCCCAACAGCGTGCGGAGTCGGCCTTCCAAAGGGACGGCGGCCGCTTACCTGGCCTCGGTGTACCTGACGCTGGCCGATTACCAGAAATCCTATGCCGAAGCCAAATTCGTCATCGACAATGAGGCAAAGTTCGGGTACGGTTTGGTCGCTGATTTTCAGGATCTTTTCCGGGCCCCTGAGCCCAACAACTTGAAAGAGCACCTGTTTGCCATTGATTTCCTGGGACAGCAGAACGGCGGCGGCGGAGCTAACGACGATATCATGCCCCCCATGACGGGCGTTCGGGGTGCCGACGCGCCCCGCAGCGGCTGGAGCGTGGCGGTACCGTCGATGGCTGTCTACAATACCTGGGATTCCCGCGACTACCGCAAGCAGGTGAGCTTTACGGATTCAATTTTGATCAAGGGAATCCTACAGCCCTATACCGTATTCGACAATACCAAGCGCCCTCATATTGCCAAGTACGCCCGCTACGCGGGTAATTCCAATACCGAAGGGCGCTACTCCGACCATAACTACGCCGCCATGCGCTACGCTGAGGTACTGTTGATTGCCGCCGAGGCGTTGACCGAAGTGAATGGCGGTCCCAATGCGGAAGCCATTGGCTATATAAATCAGATCCGGAGTCGGGCCCGGAATTGGGCGGGAAAGCAAACCAGTTTCCCCGAGGACGTGAACTCTGGATTGAGCAAAGATGCCTTTATCAATCTGGTGCTGGAGGAAAGACGACTCGAACTGGCTTTCGAATACAAGCGCTGGTACGACATCAAGCGGCGTAAATTGGGGCAAGCCGCCTTCACAGGTCCCAACTCTCTGGAACCGCATCCTAACTTCGATCCCAACCGGGACTATTTGATGCCCCTACCGAGGATTGAATTGCAGGTGAATCCTAACCTTGGTCCGCAGAACCCCGGCTATTGAGTCTTCAAAGTACCAATGCCCCGCTTGTTTTTATCCAAAGCGGGGCATTGGTGTTTAAAATAAATACGAGATTTGCCGCGCTCAAAAGCTCCCGACCCGTCCGGCATGAATGCACCTGCTGGTCCTTTCCTAAATGATTTCAGGTACCCTAAATTTCAGCGTAGGGGTTGGCCGGGGTACTTACTCGTCTTGGAGCAAGAGGCCTGAGTCCAAAGGTACCCCCTCTGTCAATCCTTCCCAGCTTATTCAACCTAGCCCTGCCATGCAAAACAATCCTTCCAGGCGTGACTTTATCCAGAAAGCAGCTCTCACCGCGGGTGCGCTGCCCTTTTTGTCCTTTTCTGATACCTCTGCCTCATCAGTGGCTGCCCTACCGCCCATTATTGTTTTTTCCAAGCACCTGCAATTTCTGGATTACCAGGAAATGGCCGAAAAAGCAAAGGAAATTGGCTTCGATGGCATCGATCTGACCGTCAGGCCGGGCGGGCACGTGCTGCCCGAGCGCGTAAAAACCGACCTGCCCAAAGCCGTGGAAGCGATCAAAAAAGCGGGTCTGCAACCCCTGATGATGACTACCGCGGTGGAAGACGCCCAAGGTACCGACGAAGTGGTACTGCGCACCGCCGCCGAACAGGGCATCAAGTACTACCGCATGAACTGGTACAAGTACAACGAAAATGAATCCATGCCCGCTTCACTCGAAAAGTTTCAGAAGCAGGTAGCTGCCCTGAGTCAGCTCAACAGCAAGCTGGGGCTGATCGGCTGTTACCAGAATCATGCCGGCAAACTCATCGGCGCGTCGGTCTGGGAGTTGTATCAGCTATTGCAAAAAGCCAACACCGAATACATGGGCCTGCAATACGACATCCGCCACGCCACCGTGGAGGGCGGTATGTCGTGGGAAAATGGGTTACGTCTTCTACATTCTTATATTAAAGTACTGGCCATCAAGGATTTTGTGTGGGCGCAGGAAAAAGGAAAGTACGTAGTGAAAAACGTTCCGCTGGGTGAGGGTATGGTCGATTTTACTATCTACTTCCAACTGTTGAAAAAGTATGGCGTGCAGGTACCCATCTCGATGCACTATGAGTACGACCTGGGCGGAGCCGAGCACGGCTCCAAAACACCTTCGGTGGATAAGCAGGTAATCTACGACGCCATGAAGCGCGATTTGAAAAAAGTAAAAGAGTTGTGGACGCAGGCGTAAGTAGCGCGGGCCTGATTCACTCCGCACCAAAAAGCCGACCACTTTTGCAAAAAAATAAATCCAGCCATTCCAATTCACAAGAAGTTTAAATTCACAAGAAGTTTAAAATGAAATTCCTGCTTACCAGCTTCCTGTTTCTATTCAGTGTGGGAATCACCTTTTCCCAGAATACAGAAACCCAACCCAGCCGTAACAACCAGCAAGCCGACGGCTACAAGGGAATTTGGTTCACGCTGGGGCAATTCTCCGAGTACGGCGACAAGTACTCGGGCGGTTTGGGTACCTACACCGCCAAGCATATTCCGCTGGCTATCTACGCGCCGAAGGTGAACAAAACCTTCTTCGTGTACGGAGGTACCACCGGCGAGCAGGACCGCTACCTGCTGTGTATGATTGGCAGCTACGACCATAAAAAAAAGACGGTTTCGCGCCCTACGGTAGTGTACGACAAAAAAGGCGTGGACGATCCGCACGACAACCCCAGCCTCGCCATGGACGACCAGGGGTACCTTTGGGTATTCGTGAGTGGCCGCAACACCAGTCGCCCCGGTTTCAAGTACCGCAGCAAGCAGCCGTACAGCATCGACGGTTTCGATCAGATCACTCAGGAAATCATGACCTACCCCCAGCCGAAGTACATTCCGGGCAAGGGTTTCCTGCACCTGTTTACCAAGTACACCGGTGTGCGGGAGCTGTACTTTGAAACCAGCCCCGACGGCGTCACCTGGACCGAAGACCGGAAACTGGCGGACATGAAACGCCCCGAAGACAAAAATAGCGGCCACTACCAGGTCAGCGGGCAATTGGGCGACAAGGTCGTTACTTTCTTCAACTGGCATCCCAACGGCGACGTGGACAAACGGACCAACCTATACTACCTGCAAACTACCGATATGGGTAAAACCTGGACGACGGCGGACGGCAAAGAAATAGCCGTTCCCGTAACCGATGTAGCCTCGCCGACGCTGGTAAAGGAGTTTTTCAGCCAGGGACAAAACGTGTACGTCAAGGATGTGAATTTTGATGAGCAAGGGTACCCCATCGCCCTGTACCTATCCGGCCCTGGTCATCAGCCCGGCCCCAAAAATGGCCTGCGCCAGTGGGCGATAGCGCATTGGAATGGCACCGCCTGGGAAAACCACCCCGTAACGACCTCCGACCACAACTACGACATGGGTAGTTTGTTTGTAAAAGGGAATACCTGGATGGTAGTAGCGCCCACCGAAAACACGCCCCAACCCTGGGGCGGCGGCGGCGAAGTAGTACAATGGAAAAGTACCGACCAGGGCAAAACCTGGACGCGTGCCAAACAAATTACCCACAACAGCCCCCGCAACCACAACTACATCCGGAAAGTGGTGGATGGCCACGATCCTTTCTTCTACTTCTGGGCCGACGGCGATCCCGGCAAACTCAGCCCCTCACACATGTACTTTGGCGATAGCAAGGGTACCGTATGGGAATTGCCCTACACGATGACGAAAGAGACGGCTAAGCCGAAGGAGGTAAAGTAAATGGCCTTTCAAAACCAGATTGCAGTCCTTCCGCGAGGGGTACCCAAACTACCTACCGTACGATAATATTTCGCGCCTGTTTGATGTAAGGAAGCGGTGAAGGGAGTAATTTGTACCTAGCTTACATTTATTGAGTGTATAGCTTGTGTGGTTTTTTGGATATATACTGCCATAGAAGTATCGTGAAATATTTATAAAGTACAAATAAATACAAAAAGTACTGCAAAACTTGCGTATATACAGGAGTTAGCGGTCAGTTTAACGAGCGACACGCCACAGACAGAAAATGATAGTAGAATTGATACCAGTAATAGAAATTGGATATAACAACCAGGACGTACCGACACCTGAAAAATTTCCGTACTGGGAGTATCCTGAATTGTGGGACAAATATAAAAGCGACAGTTATAATAAAGCAGGCTTTATTGACGATTTGAAACCCTATTTGAAAGGTTCATCTTTTTACCGTCTTTCTGAAGTTACTGACAACAATTTAAAGAAACTTATATCTGACCATACACAAGAACTTAGAGACGGAAAATACGAAAGAGAACAAGCAAGTGCATTATTCGGTGGTTACGTTCTTCGTATTGACGGACAAGACAAATACTTCCCCCAATGTTGCGGAGACCTTGCTGACCTTCAATATTGGGAAAACCTTGGGAATGGAAAAGAAAAAGGATTTTATGCCGGACACCCAGAGCCAGAAGTTAAAATTCAAGGAGACAAAATAACTTTTGACTTTACAGTTGGCGAATTTGACGAACACTTTGCCCCGACACCAAGTGAAAACGTAGTTCAGTTTGACATTGCTTCGTTAAGGAAGGCAATTGA
Source organism: Salmonirosea aquatica (assembly GCF_009296315.1). Classification (NCBI taxonomy): domain Bacteria; kingdom Pseudomonadati; phylum Bacteroidota; class Cytophagia; order Cytophagales; family Spirosomataceae; genus Salmonirosea; species Salmonirosea aquatica. The sequence goes on along the minus strand of NZ_WHLY01000002.1, from coordinate 3,753,811 downwards.
AATTGTAAAAACTGAACTAGACAAGTTTGAACAACGACTTGAAAAGATTAATCAAGACGAAAAACTAAATATTGACAACATTGGTAGACTTTTAATTTGGGACAATGCGAATTACCAATAAAGAAAACCGAACCACTAACATCGTATTGGCAACAGTAGGGCTGACAGTTGTGCCCCCCGCTAACCCCGATTTGCAATCAGGGTTGCGTCCACTTCCCGTTTGTAACACGAGCCGCGCATGAGGGCATTCGCGTTAAAAACGCGAGAAGATAGCATCCCAGCGGGGAACCGTCCCGATTACAAATCGAGACGAGTGCAAGGTTGCTTTGAGATTCTGATGGAAAGAAGCGTTTGAGCATGAGGGCAGTCTCAGACTGCCTACTATGTATGGTACGCAGTCTCCCTTCGGAAGACTACGCACAACAAGATATAAGAGTTGCCTGCTAAATACAGACCGGGACAAATTAACAAATAGTATTGATTTGATTTTTAAAACATAAAGATGTACCAGCTACTTAAAAAAACGCCGCACCCGGCTCTGAAACAGTTGGTTAGAGAATACTGGTATTTGTTCACATCGATAGGTAATCCAAACCCGCTTTCTAACACTCCAACCCCAGAGGAAGCCATTTATTTTTATCCAAAAAACAAACCTGCAGTATTTTTAGACGGAGAATTCAGCAAAACACCTGATACGGTTATCATTCGTCAACAAACCGAAAGGGTCGATATGCTTATTCCAAATGATTATTTGATGTTCAAAATCATTTTTAAAACGGGTGGCTTTCATCGTTTATTTGATATTCCGTTATCGGTGTTTTCCAACGGGCATGTTGAAACGGTTTGTGTCTTGGGAAACTCTATCAAAGAATTAAATGAGCAAATAATCAATTCAACAAGTTTTGAAGAAATGGTTTTATATGCTGAAAAGTATTTGATGAATAAGGTTTCTAATCTCAGGATAAAGCAACAGCCTATCGATTTTGTAATCAACCAGGCTCATTTATATCAATATTCGCTGGACCAATTAGCTTCTGATGCTTGTTTGAGCAACCGCCAATTTGAAAGGAATTTTCTTGCCAGAACCGGAGTAACCCCCAAAATGTACCAAAGGATTTTGAAGTTTAACCAGGCTATGAAGTTAAAAAAAGAAGAATCCAATCAAACCTGGACTAACATTACCCATTCAGTTGGCTATTTTGATCAAATGCATTTGTTGCGGGATTTTAAGCAATTTACAAACACCGTTCCTACCACATTTGACTTTGACAATGCCATCATTTATTAAAGAATGTCGATTTTTTACTAGGCTACAATTCGTTCCCCGTCGCACCTTTACACGATAAATAATTTAGCCAACGTGGGAACGTATGCAAAATATGATGAAAAAACTTATTAGCTCTATGCTTTTTGTAGGCATTGCTACAATTAGTCAAGCTCAAACCACTGCGAAAGCCCAGGCCGACGAAGCCGCTGTTCGCAAGATAGAAGAACTTAGCGTGATAGCGATGAATACACAGGATACGCTTTTTATGCATCAATATGTTTCGCCCGACTATGTGGTAATGAACCCAAATCAAAAAATTCATGGGTTTGAGGGGCTTATAGAGCTTTTGGCCCTGTGGAAAAAAAGCAATGCAGCGATGAAAGGAACACCTCCGCACATTGAACACGTTATCGATAAAATAACCATCAACCAGGATATTGCAATTGTAATGGGACAGGATGTACCTGATGCAACAGCCACCACGCCTGACGGCAAGCCGTTGAACAAAAGAGCTTATACCAATATTTACAGACGATATAAAAAATCGTGGCAATTAATAGCACGACAAAACAGTACTATTTGTCAGTAGACAACAAGCACAGCAGCCAACATGGGTTTTGTAGTAGTGGGGCTTGACGAACAAAGGCTCAACTTCATTTTTCCAATTTGGTTTTGTTGCCAGGTTCGGCTGACGGAATTCTATTGCCCCTCCATCGCCAAGCCCTGAACCCGCTAACCCCGATTACAAATTGGGGTTAGCATCTACTTCATGTTACTAACGCGAGCCACGCATGAGGGCATACGCACGGTCGGCCGTTGTCGTTACAAATGTGGGAAAATAGTATCCCAGCGAGGAACCGTCTCTATCATAAATTGGTACGAGCGCGAGAAAACTGCCCATTCCGGTCATGACGTACCCTGCTTCTCGCAACTTCAAACAAATTTAACACCCTCATCCCGCCCAAATTCCCTTACTTTGCAGGAGTCAGTTTAAGTACTTCAACCTCTAAACTCTTTCATGAAAACCAGTATTGTATTCCTGTTCCTAAGCCTCTGCGTCATGCAGGGTACCTTTTCTCAAAGTAATACGCCCATCAACGTAGCCACCTACAACCTCCGCTACAATACCCCCAACGATGGCGTGAATGCCTGGCCCAACCGCAAGGAAATGGTGAAGTCGCTGATTCAGTTTCACGAGTTTGATCTCTTTGGTACCCAGGAAGCCCTGCGCGGGCAGCTGGACGATGTGGCCGAACTGAAAGAGTTTGCGTTTCTGGGCAAGGGCCGCGACGATGGCAAGCAGGCAGGCGAGCACTCGGCGATTTTTTACCGCAAAGACCGCTTCAAGGTACTTGATTCCGGCGATTTCTGGCTGAGCGAAACCCCCGACGTACCCGGCAAGGGCTGGGATGCTGTCTGCTGCAACCGGATTTGTTCCTGGGCCAAGTTTCAGGATTTGAAAACGAAGAAGCAGTTTTACTTATTCAGCGTCCACTTCGACCATCAGGGCGTGAAGGCCCGGCAGGAATCCGGCAAATTAATGGTAAAGAAAATCAAAGAAATTGCCAAAAGTACCCCCGCCATTTGCGTGGGTGACTTCAACTCCACGCCCGAAACGGAACAGATCAAAGCCATGCAAACCCTGCTACAGGATGCCCACAATGTGACCAAGCAGCCGCCTTACGGCCCAGAGGGTACCTTCAATAGCTTCAAGTTTGACGCCCCGATGAACAATCGCATCGACTACATTTTTGTGAGCAAAGACTTTGATGTCTTGAAATACGGCGTTTTGACCGACGCCAAAGAGCAAAGGTACCCCTCAGATCATCAACCTGTGATAGCGAAGGTGATCTTGAGGTAAGCGGACAGGCAGCCTTTTGGGTCGGAGTGGCTCCTTTCTCCCGCCATTTGCATTGTCGCGCTGCCCCATTGTACCTTTGTGTCTTCCTTAATCCTTACCCTTATGTATTTCCTTGGATTTGATGTGGGCAGTTCATCTGTGAAAGCCTGCCTGCTGGCCGCCGATACGGGCCAGGTTGTAGCTTCGGCTTTTTTTCCCGAAACCGAAATGCCGATGGACGCCCCGCAGCCCGGCTACGCCGAGCAGCAGCCCGAGCAGTGGTGGCAAAACGCCTGCCTGGCTTCCCGGGCCGTCATGCAGAAAGCCGGAATCGCCCCTGCCGATGTAAAAGCCATCGGGATTTCGTACCAGATGCACGGCCTGGTGGTGGTGGATAAAGAAATGAATGTACTGCGGCCGGCCATCATCTGGTGCGACAGCCGGGCCGTTGCCGTGGGCAATGCCGCCCTGGAAGCCATGGGACCCGAAGTGGCTCTGCCGCACTTGCTGAATTCGCCCGGCAATTTTACGGCTTCCAAGCTGGCGTGGGTCAAGCAGAACGAACCGGCGGTATACGCCAAAGTTCATAAATTCATGCTACCCGGCGACTATCTGGCCGCTCGCATGACGAATGAAGTAGCTACTACGCCTTCGGGTTTGTCGGAAGGGATTTTCTGGGATTTTCTGGACGAGCAACCCGCTGGCTTCCTGCTGGATTACTTCGGTTTTGACGCTGACCTGCTCCCCCAGGTGTTTCCTACCTTTGGTGATCAGGGGGAGCTCACGACTCAGGCCGCCGAAGCCCTGGGCCTGGCGCAAGGTACCCCCGTCACGTACCGGGCGGGAGATCAGCCCAACAACGCTTTCTCGCTCAATGTACTCGAACCGGGCGAAGTCGCCGCCACGGCAGGTACCTCGGGCGTAGTCTACGGCGTGAGCGACCAGTCCAAATTCGACGTGGAGTCGCGCGTGAATACCTTCCTGCACGTCAACCACGTGCTGGGTACCCCCCGCTACGGGGTGCTGCTGTGCGTCAATGGTACGGGTATTGTCAATAGCTGGCTGCGGAACACCATCCTGCAACGGCGTATGTCCTACGCCGATATGAACGACCTGGCCGCCCAGGCCCCTATTGGTTCCGACGGACTCCTGTGTCTGCCCTTCGGCAACGGAGCCGAGCGGATGCTCTGCAATGCCGATCCCGGTGCCAATTTTGAAGGTTTGCAATTCAACCGCCACGGCCTGAGCCACCTGGTTCGGGCTTCGCAGGAAGGCATCGTCTTTGCCTTATACTACGGCATGCAGCTCATGGAAACGCTGGGCGTGTCGCTCAAAAATATTCGCGCTGGTGAGGCGAATATGTTCCTGAGTCCTATTTTCCGTGAAACCTTCGCCAGCATCTCGGGCGCGACGGTGGAGCTATACAACACCGATGGTGCCCAGGGCGCGGCCCGCGGCGCGGGCATGGGGCTGGGCTATTACAAAAACCGGGAAGAGACGTTTGTGGGGCTGACGGCTACGCATACCATCGAACCGGATACCGCGCAGGCCGAACGGTACCAGCAGGCCTACGGGCGTTGGAAGGATTCACTGAGAGTTGGGTAGTTTGTGTTTTGTGTTTTGTGTTTTGTGTTTTGTGTTTTGTGTTTTGTGTTTTGTGTTTTGTGTAAAGGAAACTTGAATTCTTACATATCCTACTGGTAATCAGTCACCTGATTTCAAATAAATCAAAAAACAATTCAACAATTCAACAATTCAACAATTCAACAATTCAACAATTCAACAATTCAACAAAAAACAATCTTCCCCTGCTTCACCTACTTGGCATTCATTTTCCGGATCACTGCCTTCCGGTCAAAAAGTACCCGCCATACGGCGAAGGTCACCTGCTGGTCTTTGAAGCACGTTTTACAAATCAGACTCTCCAGAGGAACCGGGGCAGTGTAGAGGAGCAGCGTGTCGTTCAGCTTCTGAACATTATCGGATTGGGGTAGGTTGTTTTCGGCGTTGTACAGGTAGGCATCCAGCAGTTCGCGCTCTTTGGGAGCCAGGCTCTGGTTTTTTACATCAGCCGGTCCCATCAGCTGGATTTTGACTCCATAGGCACGGTCCATCGCTGCGATGAGGGGTACCTTTTGTGAATCCTGACACAAAGCGGTGGCTTGTTGCGGATTACGGCCCAGTTCTTTTTCGAGTGCTTTCCGGGCTTCGGCTACCAATTCCTTTCCCCATTCGTCTACCGTAGCAATCAGCTGCGGGTTGGTTACGCGCTTGATTTCCGCCGCATTCATTTCCTGTTTGAGGGCTGCGGTCTGCTGGATCCGGTTGTCGGTATTACAACCTGCCAGCAGGAGTGTCGTAAGGAGAAGCAGGGCCGTGGATTGGGTCATAGTCGTGAACGAAGTCAAGTTTTTCTGTAGCATCATGCGGATTTTGATTAAACAACACGAGCCCTGACGCGTTGGTTTACCAAATCGCCGTGACGCTAAATTACGTATCTTTGCGTCCCCCAATGCAACAAATATACCATGCAGGATAAATTAGAAGCTTTAAAGGAGCGCTTTCACGAGGTAGGGCAGCAGATCATTCAGCCCGAGGTGGTCATGGACGCGCAGCGTTATTCCAAACTCAGCAAAGAGTACAAAGACCTGGAGCGGATCGTGACGCAGTACGACGCCTACCAGAAACTCCTCAAAGACATCGCCGGAGCCAAGGAACTCATCACCACCGAGAAGGACGAAGAGATGCGCGAAATGGCCAAGGAAGAACTCAACGAACTGCAACCGCAGAAAGAGGTGCTGGAAAAGGCCATCAAGGAAATGCTGATTCCCAAAGATCCGAACGACAGCCGCAATAGTATTCTGGAAGTACGGGCGGGTACCGGAGGCGATGAAGCGGCCATTTTTGCGGGCGACCTCTTCCGCATGTACCAGCGGTTTTGCGAGAAAATGAACTGGCGGCTGTCCATCCTGGATTTCACCGAAGGTACCAACGGCGGCTATAAGGAAATTGTGGCCAAAGTAGAGGGCGAGGACGTGTATGGCAAGCTTAAGTTCGAGTCGGGCGTGCACCGCGTGCAGCGGGTACCTGCCACCGAATCACAAGGCCGCGTGCATACTTCGGCCGCCACGGTAGCCGTACTGCCCGAGGCCGAAGAGGTGGATGTAGAAATCAACATGAACGATGTGCGCGTGGATACCTTCAACTCCTCGGGTGCGGGTGGACAATCGGTGAACACGACCTACTCGGCCGTGCGGCTCACACACATTCCGTCGGGGTTGGTGGTGAGTTGCCAGGATGAGCGTTCGCAGCTCAAAAACAAAGCCAAGGCCCTGGAAGTGTTGCGCGCACGCCTTTACGAAATAGAACTCAAAAAGCACAACGACGCCATCAGTTCGCAGCGGCTATCGATGGTCGGCACCGGCGACCGCTCCGACAAGATCCGTACCTACAACTACCCCCAGAGCCGCGTGACCGACCACCGGATCGGCTACACGGTCTATAACCTACCTACCGTGATGGAAGGTGAGATTGGCGATTTTATTGAGCAACTCCGCATTGCTGAAAACGCCGAACGGATGCAGGAAGGAGAAACGGCTTAGGAATTCAAGGGGGTACCTTGGGGTAAAATAAAATGGCGGAGAAGACTGATCGCTTTTCCGCCATTTTCACTTAGTACCTCCTACGCTTTTCGAGGTAAGAGTAATAGTGCATGGTGTGGAACAATTTGGAGGAGGGGAGGTAATGCTACGAAAAACAGATAGAGTGTGTATAGTGCAAAGTCGGTAATATGCTTGATGAGCCAACGGGGGTTTTCAGCCGGCTCGCCCTACTGAATGCTATTAATGCCCGAACTTAGGGGAAAAGCGTAAACACTTCTCACAATAAGTGTCTAATGGAGCTACCCGGCTGGTAGAAAACCTAAAATGGGGGGTAAACGTAGTTACCGAAAGTCAAAATAGCGCAGAAAGGATTCCTTATAATTTCGTCCCAAGGGAATATCAAACTCCCCTACCCGAACTTCATAATCGTTGAATGAGTCGACACGGTCGAGATTCACGGCAAAGGAACGGTGCGTACGGACCAGGCGGGGCATGGCCAGGCGCTCCAAAATCGCGCTCAGCGACTGCCGGATGGCTAGTTTCTGCTGGCTGGCCTGAATCACCGTATGATTGTTGTCCGCCTCCATGTACAGAATATCACTCAGCGTGATTTTTATAAAGCGGTAGTTGCTTTTGACAAAAATATGATCGTCGACCCGTAGAATGGAGTCACGCGTTGGGCTTTCGCGGCTTTCTAACGTTGGGCCTCGGCTGTAGTCACCCGTTTCGGCCGCGGGCGTGAGACTGCGTAGCGCAAAATTATTGATGGCCATTTCAATGGAAATGCGCAGACTTGTCAGATTGTAGGGTTTGGGAATATAGGCGGCCGGATAGGTACTTTTAGCACGCTCGATGGTATCGCGGTCAGAAAGCGCAGTCATGTAGATGACCGGCACGGGCCGCACGGCAATCAGGCGCTGCACGGTTTCGATGCCATCCCAATCGCCCTTGATGTTGATGTCGCAAATCAGCAGGTCGACGGGCTCCTGATGAAAGATTTCCAGGGCATGGCGCCCATTGTTAGCCGTTCCTACCACTTCGTATCCTTCGTTTTCCAGGGTTTCACTCATCTCCATTGCCAGAATGGCTTCATCTTCAACAAGCAAAATACGAATGGACATACACTGGCTTTTTGGGAGATTGACTAAGTGCTAGGGCCGTGAAAGAACTATGCCAGGCATACAGGCATTTTCATCATCATCGGAACAAAGGTTCGTTAAGCCACTTTCCGAAGCGCCTGCTCGTCGATGTGCAGTTTGTAACAGGTACCATTGTCCGTGCATATCTGGTACTCGCCGCCGGTTTGTTCACTCAGATTCTTGATGAGTCGTTTCCCAAACGAACCTCCTTTTTGCTTCCACTGCAATTCGTTGATTCCCGGACCATTGTCTTTGATTTCCAGCGTAACCCCTTGCTTTCCGGTAAGCGATACGGAAAGCATCGGAATCTGCACGTGCTGATAGGCATATTTGAACGAATTGGTAAGCAGCTCATTCAGGATCAGACCGACCGGAATCGCCAGATCCACATCCAGTTCCTCCTGTTCAATATCGATCCTTAGGTCAAAATTGTCCAGCGAGTACCCATAGGCCAGCATCAGGTTTTCGGTCAGATCCACGACATACTCCCGCATGTTGATCGAAGTAAGCCGGTCGTCGGTCTGGTAGAGGCGTTGGTGGATGAGCGACATGGCTTCGACGCGCTGCTGCCCTTCGCGCACCGCCTTGGCCGCCGACTGATCTTCGATGCGGTTGGACTGTAGCTTGAGTAGGCTCGACACGATAGCCAGGTTGTTTTTCACCCGGTGGTGCAGTTCTCTCATCAGCAGTTTCAGTTGCTCCGATTGCGCACTAATAGTTGCCCGACTGCGTCGCAAGCGAAGGTACTGCCACACCAACCCAATCAGAAGTGCCGCCATACCCGCCACAAAAATTGCCAGAATCAAAAGCTGCTGCTGCTTGGCCTGGTTATCGTCGCCGAGTTCTTCAATTTTTTCTTCTTTCTGCCGGGTGGCAAACTGCGTTTCAAGGCGGGCGATTTCCCGTTTTTTCTCAAGATCGGTCAGACTGTCGCCGTATTGCTCGGCCAGCTTGAAATGCTCGTAGGCCGGTTTGTAATCGTTCAGGGCGGCATACATTTCATGGAAATTCGTGTGAATTTCTTGTAAGATGCTGAATTCATTCAGCGACTTATCGGCCTGTACCATTTCGAGGGCTTTGGTATTCACCTCTAATGCTTCGGCGTACTTATCTAATTTCATAAACCCTTTGCCCAGATTCATGTACACATGCACGAGATAATAGTCGTTTTTTGTGCGAACAGCGTAGGCCTCCACTTCTTTTAACCGCGCGACAGATTCCTTGAAACGTCCCATCTTACGAAGAACGATCGACGAGTTAAAATTCGCCGTTTGAACCGATTGCTCTTCTCCGGCTTTTTCATAAGTCGCGCGCGCCAGGTTAATGTATTTGAGCGATTTGGGCTGATCGCCTTTTTCGCCGTAGATGTTCGAAAGTTCGTTGTAACAGTCACCCAGCATCCCGAGGGGCAGCGTAGGATTTTCCTGAAAAATGCCCAGCGCCTGCAAGGCGTATTTCTCGGCCAGTTGAAATTCGTCTTCGTTGAAATAGACCTGTTCCAGGCGCGTGAGGGCGTCTACCTGCATCTTGGGGTTCTTAAGCTTCTTGAACCCCTCGTAGGCTTTCTGCAGGTGCCGGATAGCGGATGGATTATCCTCGCGGGCCTGCTCGATGATGCCGGCATCGCGCAGAAGTCGGGCCTGCACAAACTCGGACTTCAGCTTACTATTGCTTTTTCGGGCCTGCGACAGCAGGTAATCGGCGGCGGCAAAATCTCGTTTCTCTACGGCGTTGTCAACCGCTAATTTACCGATAGCCAATGCCCGTACCGAATCATTCGGGAGACGGGCCACAGTATCAGGTACCTGGGCCGGGGCAGTTGAGTAGGTTGCAAAGAGCAGTAGGTACCCCAGAAATGGGGAAAGTTTATTCATAAAGATAATGTCAATTAGCAGAAGACAATTTGAACAGACAAAAATACATGATTTTTCCCCTTATCAAAGTCGCAAAGAATTGAAAATATAACGATAGGTTACTTTTTTATTCACTTCCGAACTGCTGCGGATAGGTCTCTGTCTTGAATTTCTCGAATGGAACACTTTTGTAAAAATCCCCCCCGAAGAACGTGATGATCTCAAGGAATTCTTTGGCTTTCAGATAGCCGGGGAGGGGCTGGATCATTTGCAGTTTTTCGTCCAGAAAAACCGTGCTGGGGTAGCTGAGTTTGTTTTGTAAAAGGCTGGCTGCGAACTCGTGCACACCACCGTTGCCCTGCGGCACGAACTTGAATTTCTGTCCTCCCAGCGTTACTTCCTCGCGCTGTTCGGCGTTGAACTTCACGGGGTAGTAATTTTTGTTGATATACTCCACTACCTTAGGATCGGTGTAGGTTTCACGATCCATGACTTTGCACCAGCCACACCAGTCGGTGTACACATCGATGAGTATCTTACGCGGCTGATTCTGATTCAGAGCAAAAGCCTGTTCTACGGTCAGCCACTCGATTTTGGCAGGTTTCACCCGGGGTACCACCGTTTCAGAACGTAAAGCGGTGAAGATAAAGATCAAGGTGATGGCCAGAACGGCACCGACGAATAAGCGTATCATACGGGTACTGGAAGCTAGAAAGTAGAATTTACAGAAAAGTGAAAAAGCGCAGCGTGTGGTTTTCGGCGGCGTTTCTTCCTAATTTGAAACGATGAATTTACGAAAAAGTAGCCATTGCCCTGATCCAAAGGGTAAAAATTCTGTTGACTTCATAACGAAATCATCTTCTAAAACGTACCAGGGTACCCTGACAATCTCCAATAGCCGTTCTCGCTCGCCATCAGCTCAGGGCTTGATATAGACTGCTGGCAATTGCTTCGCTTTGTAATCGGCGTTGAATTTGGCCACATCCTCATGCACGATTTTCTGCATGGCGGCTTTATGGATCTGCCACTCAGCCAGTAATTCGCGCAGTCGGTCCTCTACCCCCGCGGTAGGCCGTGGATCGTGGGTACTGGCGCGTCCGCGTAGGTCCAGCAGGCCGGCGTTGAGCCGATTGGGGAAGTTGATGACATCCTGAAAAGTCTGCTGTTTGGGGGTAATCAGGTTATCTTCCCAGTCCGTGATTTTTTTCACCAAATCCTTTCCCTGCCCCAGCCACTGATTCATGGTTGTATCGCTCTTCCAGGTCGCCCGCAGGGCCTCGATTTGTTGCTTTGCGTTCCGCATCGTGTTCACGGCTTCGTGAATTTCGCGCACGGCGTCCTCGGTTTGAGTCAGGATTTTTTGCTGGGCTTCGAAGTCGGCCATCGTGGCATCCAGACGCGGATCGGGCAGGATGACGGCCGTGGTCATAGAGGTGTCTTTGTCGGTGGTCAGTTTCAAAGTGTAGGTACCCGGCCCCACCAGGCTGCCCCGGTAGTCGCCGTTGACAAAGACTTTATTGACGCCCGGCAACGCTTCGCGGCGCATATCCCACGCCAGGCGATTGAGGCCTTTTTTGCTCGGTAATAGCAGTTTCGGCGCGGGTCCGCCGTCGTATTTCTCGTAGGTCTTGTCTTTCTGATTGGTGTAAGTTCGAATTATTTTTCCGGTGGCATCCATCACGTCGAGCGTTACGGTAGCGCTGTCCAGATTCTCTGGCAAAAAATAGCTTACCGTCACACCAGTCGGTGGGTTCTGACCATAGCCAGGGACGGGTTGGGAGGAGGAAGGCGCATCCAGTCGGATGGCTTTGGCAGGCATGATCAGCCGGGCTTTGGCCTCGGTACCCAGGGGCGTCTGTACCTGCTGGTACGGACTCAGATCATCCAGAATCCAGAACGCCCGACCCGACGTGGCAGCAATGAGGTCGTTGTCGCGAATGAACAGGTCGTTGATGGGAGTCAGGGGCAGGTTCAGTTGCAGGGGTGCCCAATTTTCTCCTCCGTCGTACGAAAGGTACATGCCCAGTTCGGTACCTCCGTACAGTAGGCCTTTGCGCGTGGGGTCCTCGCGTACCGTACGTACGTAACTCTCGGGCGCTACGCCCTGCACGATTTTCTTCCAGGATTTACCATAATCCTTGGTCACGAACACGTAGGAGGCGAAGTCGTTGAAACGGTATTTGGTAGCTACTACGTAAGCCGTGGCCGCATCGTGCGGCGATACCTCAATGCAGTTGATCAGGCACTCACCCAAATCGGGCGGCGTGACGTTCTGCCAGCTTTGGCCGTCATTCTGCGTCACGTGTACGAGGCCGCAGTCGCTGCCGGTCCACACTACCCCGTAGCGGTGGGGCGAAGTAGCGATGTAGGCCAGTGTATTGTACACTTCGCCGCCCGCGCCCTCGTTGGTAAAAGGCCCACCACCGGCCTCCTGTTTGGTGGTGTCGTTACGGGTGAGGTCAGGACTGATCACGTCCCAGCTATGGCCCTGATCTTTGGTCCGCAGCACCACATTGGCTCCGTGGTATACGACCGACGGGATTTGGGGCGAAGCCACGATGGGCGCATTCCAGTTAAAGCGGTACTTCTGCTCCTTGGGTACCTCAGCCAGGCCGATGGTCGGATAAGCCATGATGTCTTTTTCCTCCCCCGTCTTCTTGTCCAGTACCGAAATATTCCCTTGGTATGATCCTCCGTAAATCAGCTCGGGCCGGTCAGGATCAAAGGCTATGAAAGCGCTCTCACCGCCCGGCCCCGCCGACCAGTCCTTCCACCCTACCCCCGCAATGTTGGTGCGGCTGGCAATCATGACCGAAGTATTGTCCTGCTGACCGCCGTAGACCCAATAGGGAAACTGCCGGTCGGCAATGACGCGGTAGAATTGCGCCGTAGGCTGGTTCTCCTGGGTACTCCACGACTCGCCCCCGTTGAAGGTGATATTGGCTCCGCCATCGTTGGAGTTAATCATATTCAGGGGGTTGGTGGGATTGATCCACAGCGAATGGTTGTCGCCGTGGGGGTACCCATGGGCTTGAAAGTCCTGCCGCCGTCACTGGATTTCAGCACGGGCGCGTTGATGCAGTACACCACATCGGCATTCTGCGGATCAGCTTCAATCTCAATGTAGTACCAGGCGCGGGCCACTGTTACGCGGGCGTTGGAGGTTTGGGTCCAGGTTTTGCCGGCATCATCGGAGCGATAAATCCCGCCTTTTTCTCCCTCGGCCTCGATGTTGGCGTAGACGCGCTCAGGATTGGCAGGTGATACCGACACGGCCACCTTGCCCATTGTTTTGGGCAAGCCTTTCGTGAGCTTGGTCCAGGTGTCACCCCCATCGGTGGATTTGTACAACGCCGAACCCTGGCCCCCGCTCACGACTTTCCAGGGAAGGCGGCGATGATCCCACATACCGGCGTAGAGGATGCGCGGATTAGTGGCGTCCATACTCAGATCGGCGCAGCCAGTGTTTTCATCAACATACAGTATTTTCTGCCACGACTTGCCACCGTCCGCCGAGCGGTAGATGCCGCGCTCGGCGGTGGCCCCGTAGGCAGCGCCCTGCACGGCGACATACACCAGGTCGGGATTTTGAGGATGAATGCGCACCGCCGCGATATGCCGTGAGGCGGGCAGGCCGAGGTGCTTCCAGGTCTTGCCCGCATCCGTGGACTTATAGACTCCGTCACCATGGGAGGTCATCACACCCCGGATCGGATGCTCGCCCATGCCTACATACATGACATTGGGATCGGAAGCCGCTACGGCAATGGCTCCCACCGAACTGGTTTTCAGCTGCCCGTCGGTGATGTTTTTCCAACTCAGCCCTGCATCTTCGGTTTTCCACACGCCTCCGCCCACGCTACCCATATAGTACAGCATGGGATTGCCGGGTACCCCCACGGAAGCTACACTCCTGCCTCCCCGGAAGGGGCCGATGTTGCGCCATTTCATGCCCAGGTACAGGCTGTCGGCGGACATCGGCGTCACGGTGGCGGCGGGTGCTTCGGATGTTTTAACTTTCCTTGCGCGTTGGGCAAAAGCGGTGGTAAGAAGGAGTACGGCGAAAAGAGTAAGGGCGTAGTGTTTTTGCATGGATCGGGTAGTCAGGTTAAGTTGGCGAAAGCAAGTTAAATAATTCGGCGCAATATGCCGTATCAAGCCCACCGGCCTAGCTGGAGCATAAACCTAATTCCGTCTGCCTACCTACCCCCCTCTCGCTACCACGCTACAGTATCAATTCATACTTTTGCTCCGTAAGTACCTTACCGAAAGCGTTTGAGGGCATTTCCTCGACCAGCTTGAAACCGGCTCTTTTGTACAGACTGGCGGCGGTGAATAGTTCGTGCGTGGTCCAGAGGTAGGAAGATAGGTACCCCTTTTCGCGCAGGAAATCCATGTATAGCTGCATCAGTTTTTTTCCTAAACCAACGCCACGGTACTCCGGAGAGAGAAAAAAATAGCGGAGTTGAGCGGCGTTTCCCCGAGCCATCAACAGTAGAAAACCCACCCGGCGACCTAAATGCTCGCAAACCCACACCCGGCTTCTATCGGGGTCGTAGCGTTCGTAGAACTCGGCCATTCCTTTGGCCACGTAAGTTTCGAAGTTGATACCGTACTGGTATTCTTTCTGGTAAAGTTCGCCATGTGCCATGATGACGAACCCCACATCGCCGGGGCGCAGATCCGTACGGATGACGATATCTTCCAGGGTTATCGGTTGGGCTCTTTGCGTATCCAGCAGTCGTTCCGTTTTTTGCAGGATAGTCCCTAATTCGTGCTTCGCGTCTTCGGTCAGATGACCGATGCGCTCGGCAACCTGCTGCTCCGACTTTTCGTTGATGTGCCGGAAAATCTTCTCACCCTTTGCCGACAGGGACAGGATTCTCACCCGTTTATCTTGGACGGAAGGTACTTTCAGGAGTAGTTTCTCCTTTTCGAATTTCTTCAAAATACGGCTAAGGTACCCCTTGTCAATGCTAAGGGTAGCCACGAGTTGGTTGGACGTGGTACCTTCATTCTTGGCCAGTTCATAAAGAATGCGTGACTCGGAAAGAGAAAGCGGGCTGTCTAGAATCTGGTTGTTCAGCAGCCCCAGGAAATTGGTGTAGAAGCGGCTGAAGGACCTGACCTGCTGGGTTACGGGTAAAGCCATGATGAATCGGAGTTGAACAGTTTTTTCGAAAAAAAGAAAATATAGTTGACAAAAGCAACTATATTTTCCAGAAGCAATCCGACTTGGCAGATTTACCCGCATCTTTTGCTATTTTTGATCAATCAAACCGCCAAGATGCAACCTCTTTTAGGACTCAACCCATGTCTTTCCAAATTCAACGTACCATTCCGCTGCTCCGCGTTTTTGACGAAGCCAAGGCCTACGAATTCTATATCGACTGGTTGGGTTTTACTGTAGACTGGACGCACCGCTTCGAGCCAGGTACCCCCCTTTACATGCAAATCACCCAAGGTACCCTCACGCTACACCTCACCGAGCACCACGGCGACTGCACGCCGGGAGCCAAGGTATTCGTAGCCTGTACAGGTCTGGCTGAATTTCACACCGAACTGATCGGCAAGAAGTACAAGTACAACCGTCCGGGGCTGGAGAAGGCTTTCTGGAATGCGCTGACGATGGAAGTCAACGATCCGTTTGGGAACAAACTGCTGTTCAGTGAGGCACTGACAGAATGAGCCGCTTTTTTACAAATCACTGTAATCTTTCACAAAACTCACCCAATCGACATTGAACGGTACGGTAACATATTTCCCCTGGGGCGTTATCAAAACCTTGGTAGGGTACCCTTGCACGGTGTACGTTTTCTGAATTTTGTTATCAGACATCGCGACGGGAAACGAATACTTCTTCTGCTCCATGTAGGTCAAAACCTTTTGCTCCGTATCGTTACAAGCTACTGTCAGCAAAGAAATTTTCCCGGGATTTTTTACGACCGTAGAATCGTAGAATTTTTGCATGTCCGGATGTTCTTTGCGGCAGGGAGCGCACCAGGTACCCCAGAAATCGACGAGTACCCACTTTCCATTCAGATTTTCAGTTGAAAACACTGCCTTGTCGAGCAGAGCAAGCGAAATGGGCGGGGCTATTTTGGCACTACTATTGATTGCCTCCTGCCAGTATTGACCAAAATCCTTTCCCGTTGCGTGATGATCTTCGTAGTATTGCCGTAATTGCATTTTGTGGTCGGGATTGTCCAATGCCATTTTGCGGAGTGTAGACAAAACCTGATTTTTATCTTCAACTTGATTCGTTAAAAAGTCCAGATAATCATCCTGGAAAGAATCCTTTTGTGCCCCGGAAAGCGCAAAAATCATATCGTAAAAATAGGCGGCTTGACGGTTTTTGTCGATCAGATCCGGACTATAGTCGAACGCGTTTTTCAAAAAAATTTCCTTTTGACTAGCCTCCGAAGTTGCCTTGGCTTTCAGATAATTCACATACGCATAAAGGTACCTGTAGTAAGCTCTTTGATCCAGTTCCAGGCGGGAAGAAGAATCCGTGGCCGTGATTTGATTTTTTTTAAGATTGGTTTCAATGGAGGCAAAAAGTTTTGTCGACAAGGGCTTCAAAGCTTCTTTTTCGGCGATGAGTTGGTAGATCATCAGTCCGTAACGATCCATCCGATTCTTTTTATAGGGCAAGGATCCGGGTTTTTGCGCTAAAAACTCATTAACGAGGCTTGTCAGAAGCACGTTGTCGTCCTGGTGCTTCTGCACTTCGGTCCACAGAAATACGGGTTTCACAGTTCCGCGAAGGCGCTCGTTGGTGTCCGCTACCATTTTCGCCAGAAGTTCCTGATGTAATGCTTTGCGAATCTCTTGGGCTTTGACTTTATCAGAATCTGCTTCATTTTGCTGATCGCCCGGAATAAAATCTTGAGCAAACGAATTATGGATCAAATCACCAAGAAGCGGTTGGTACCGTGCATTTGATGCCAGTTTTCGGACAAAAAAAAGTGCAGAATCAGCATTGAAAGATTCTTGACCGGTAAAATGCTGGAATTTATTAAAGTAATCAGACGGTGATTCCAAGGGCCGAGTAGGCGTCTGCGCGGTGGCAAGAACAAAGAAAAACAGGCAGGGAAGTAGGCTAACTGACTTTTTCATAAAGTAGAACTGGTTTAGGATATAGTACCGTATTAGATCTGATCGGCAGGCAAGGAAGCGCTCTAAACAAAAATAACGAAAATATATCGATGAAGCACCAAAAGCCGGGCCTAAGGTTGGCTCCAAAACATTCGCCAATTCCTACTATACGCCTATACGCTACGCACGCCACGACACCAGTACCCCGCCGCCAATAATCAGCGCCATGCCAATCAGCGTGAGCATACCGGGGAACGGGTCGCCGAGCCACAGGCCCAGCAGACCGGCAAAAATAATATTGGAGTACCCCACCGAGGCCACGCGGCCGGCTTTATCGAACGTGAAGGCCACGGTCAGGAAGTACTGTCCCAGCATGGCGATAATGCCCAGCCCCAGAAATCCTAGCCAATGAGTCAAGGTCACGGGCCAGACGAAATGCCCGATCAGGAATTCGTAGCCATCAATGGCCAGGTACTCACCGGCCAGCATGGAAACGATGGGCATCAGAATGCCCGACAACATGAACGACAGAATAATGGCCCGCGTGTCGTAATAGGTACTCAACTGCCGGATGGACAGGTAGGCAATGGCCGTAAACAGCGCGTTGCTGAGGCCGATGGCGTGATGACCAAGTGGGGCAGTGAGATCGGGGCGGAAGACAAACAGTATACCCGCAAAACCCACGAACACCGCCAGCCATTCGCGCCTACTGAGCGTTTCGCCTACAAATAGCCAGGAAAGCACGGCCAGAAAAATGGGGTAGCTGTACTGGTACGTAGTGGCCGCGCCCAGCCCGAGAGTCTGAACGGCGTAGAAGAACAGGTAGAGCGACAGGGTACCGATCACGCCCCGGAAAATGAGCAGGAAGGGGCGCCCTCCCGTCTGCTGCAAGGGTCGGTTGAGCAGACTGACCAGCACAAAAACGACCCCTACCAGATTGCGAAAAAACACCAGCTCCACGGTGTCGAAGTCGCGGCCGAGCCACTTAGCCATGGCACCTACGGTACCGAAACATACCACGGCGGCCAGCATGAAGAGGATACCCTTTTGGGAAACGGGAGGTAGTTCGGAAGTGGCGGTATTGCTCAAAAGATCGTATCTTGAAATAAATAGCCTTCAACCAAAGGTAGTTAATGAATTGAAAGTTGAGAGACGGAACGGAGGGTACGAATCGCGCAAAGATTATACATTGCTCATTTCTAATGAATTAGCTAATTTTCAATTTTTAATTCTCCGTTTTTAATTAACTTACCTACCTTTGCCCAAGTTTTCGGTGCCTCATGCTCTTTCGTAGGAGTTTTTAAGGCTTAAAAGGGAATCCCGTGTGAAACGGGAACTGTCCCCGCAACTGTAAGTCTCATAATATCAGCTGGTTCGATTCCACTCGCCACTGCTTCCTTCCGGGAGCGGGAAGGCCCGGAACCCGCGAGACGAGTCAGGAGACCTGCCGAAGATGATCCGCTGTTGTGGCTTTCGGAGGAAAAGCCGTAGTAGCGTTGCGACAATCGCTTTATTTATACTTTTTGTTTTCATGTGGTCACGAGCGGTTAGACGGGCATTTCTCCCGTACCTCATTCTCGTTTTAGTCTTGCACACCGCGGCCTTTGCGCAGCGGGACAGTATCGTGCTGGCTCCCGTAACCGTTGTGGGTTTCGCCCCCGAGCGTTTCATGGCGGGCCTGAAAATCCAGCGCATCGATTCGGCCACGCTCCAGCAATTCCGCTTCCAGAACATCAGCGATCTACTGGCTTTCCATACGCCTTTGGCCTTCAAGAACTACGGGCCCAGCCAGCTCAACACCGTTTCGTTCCGGGGTACCTCAGCCCAGCATACGGCCGTGCTATGGAATGGCCTGAATATCAATCAACCCAATCTGGGACAAACTGATTTTTCGACCCTACCCGTGGCGGGCTTCGATCGTTTATCGGTACAGTACGGCTCCTCAGCCAGTGTGGTCGGCACCGATGCCGTGGGTGGAAGCATTCTGCTGGAAAGCAGCAGCCTACAACCCGTAGGCCTGAAAGTACTTTTGGGCAGACGGCAGGGTAGCTTCGGTAATCAACAGACGCAAGCTGGGGCCAGCTACGGCACCCACATCAAGGAAACGCTACGCTTGTCGGGCAAAACGCTATACTACGACGGGCGCATGAACAACCGCTACCCGTACGCTCAGCGGCAGGGGTACTTTGTAGAGCCCGCCAACGCCGAGCAGCGGGGGCTCGTGCAGGATTTGACACTGGCGGGTAGAAAAGGCAGACAATTGTCGGCGCATCTGTGGTTCACCGACAATAAAAGTACCATCGCTCCCGAAAATCCCGATGCCCGGCAGCTCACCCGCACCCAATCCCGGCGCGCGATGCTTCAGTATCAAACCAACACCTGGACCTGGCGTACCGCCTGGACCCGCGACCTGATTGACTTTGGGGGAGGAGACTATCAAACTATGGAACATACGGGCACCGACCGCTTTTTGACCCGGCTGGAAAAGGAATTGGAGTTTCCATTGGGCACCTCCGGAGCCAGACTAAACCTGCGCGTGGGCGGCGAAGTAGCCCACTACCGCACGCAGGTGGATGGCTACACAGAGCCTATCATCACCGAAAACCGGGCAGACTTATTTGTGTTGAGCCGCTGGCAGATCATACCGCGCTGGCTGGTGTCCGCTACGGTCCGGCAGGCCTTCGTGACCCGCTTCAGCCCTCCTCTTACCCCTTCGCTGGGCACCGAATACCGCCTGATTGACCAATCGGCTTACAAACTTACCGCCAAAGGCTCCCTGGGTCGGAGCTACCGGGTACCTACCCTCAACGAACGCTATTGGAAAACGTTGGGCAATCCCGACATTCGTCCCGAAAGCGGATTCAATAAAGAAGTGGGTCTGGAAACTACGTGGCAGCCTACAAAAGAACAGCAAATCATTGCTTCGCTGACGGCCTACCACAACCGAGTGGACGACTGGACTTACTGGAATCCCGACCGCAACTACCGGGTCGAAAACCTGCAGCTGGTGATAGCTCGTGGCCTGGAAGCTCTAATGCAGTGGCAGGCTACCCAGGCGCCCTGGAAAACCGGCGCTACCCTGGGGTACGCCCTCAATCGCTCCTCGCAGGAACGGGTCTACAATGCCTATGCCACCGATGAGGTGGGGAAGCAATTGGTGTACGTACCCCTACACCAGGGTACCCTTAGCACGTATGTCCAACGCGGATCAAGCCGCCTGACAGCTCAGGTACGTGGCGTAACCCGGAGTTTTTATACTTTTGATAATTCAAGGTACTTACCCGGCTATGTACTGGCCAACCTACTGGCCGAAAGCACCTGGCAGCGGGGTCATTGGCAGGCGAATGTACAGGCTCAGGTGAACAATATCTTTGACATTTTATACTTAAATGTGAAGCGGAACGCCATGCCGGGCCGCAGTTTTTCGTTGAATCTTTTACTTATCTATAATTCTGAATCAAAATGAGAGGACAGTTTCTTAAAGTGTTGGGCGGTTTGGCGCTGGTGGGGTTTCTTAATGCATGCCGTGAAAAAGACCCTACTCCCGAAGTGTACGAGCTGGGTGTCATTGTCAAGAACGCCGGCAACTACTTCGACAATAACGGTAGCATTTCCTTCTTACGTCGCGAAAAGACCGTAGCCGAAAACGACCTGTTTTTTAAGGAAAATGGGCGCTCGTTCAAGGGAAGTGTGCAGGATTACGCCGAGATAGGCGGGCATTCCCTCGTACTGGTAGATAACAGCACGGCCGGGCTGGACAATGTAGAGATTATCAATTTCGGTACCTGGAAATCGGAAGCAACCCTAGGTTCGCCCGACATCGAGAACCCCCGCTCGGTAGTGGGCATAAGCCCTACCAAGGCTTATGTATCGTGCTGGGGAGCTACGGGGTCCTATCCCGATTTCTTCGTAAATCCCGGCTATGTCGCGGTCATAGACCTGAATACTTTCAAAGTCATCAAGAAAATTCCCACGCCCAGTGGTGCCGAGCGCATGGTGAAAGTAGGCGATGATGTATACGTAGGCAATGCGAACAAGAGCAAAGACCTGCTGGTGATCGATGCTACCACTGATGCCGTGAAAGGTAATGTGACAATTGGCAACCTTCCCGAACCGATTGCCCTGGATGCCAACGGCAAATTGTGGGTGAAAACCGACTTTTCGGTCGTCAGGCTCAATCCCCGGACTTTCGCCATCGAGGCTACCTTGCCCGTAGGCAGTGATCCCCTCCGGACTCCCTCTAATTTTGCCATCGCGCCCGATGGTCAGGGGTTTTATTTTGTCTACTCCTACTACGATCCTACCTCCAATGCTAACAAAGGAGAAACGTATTATTTCAGCATCAACGATACCAAAATCAACACGACCAAACCTTTCGTGAATCGTATTTTTTCTGGCCTGGGCGTAGATCCGCTCCAGTTATTGATCTACGGAGCCGTAACCCCCTCCTACAAACAGGCGGGCTACGTAGTACGCTACCGCACCGATGGCTCGCTGGTCGATTCGATCAAGGTGGACATTGCGCCCTCGGGCTTTATGTTCAAATAGGAGTAGTTAAAATTAATAGCCCCTTCTTTCTTGAGCCTTTTGATGCCAAAGAAAGAAGGGGCTTTATTGTTCTAAGCCAGGGCCAAAGTCCCAGGCCATTGAACTCAGCACCTGGCCAATTGTAAACTGTTCCCTTACTTAAAAAACCCTTCGGGATCGGGGAGTTTGGTGCGCAGGAGGTTTACAAACTCGAAATCAACCTGCGGAAAATTGAGCCTACGTCCGGTATGCAGGGCTTCCCAGGCTTTGGGATAGTCGGCGCGGTAGTACTCGACCGTAGCCAGATTGAAGAAAGTCAGCGAGTAAGTAGAGTCCAGCGAAGCGGCGTGCTTCAATATCCGGTAGGATTCCTCCAAATCCTCCGGTTTAGCCGTTTGGGTATAGTTCCGTAATTCTATGGTCGAAAGATCCACCATGAGTGGCACGTTGTTGGGTGCCAACTCCACGCCCCGACGCAAAATGCTGGCGGCTTCTTCCAGCTGGTTCTTCTGGTAGCTTACGACGCCGAGTCCCCAGTAGGCATCCACGTTTTTTTCATTGAGCAGATAGGCCAGGTTGAAACGGTAGGCTGCGGTATCAAGTTGACCTTCCTGGACGTACTCCCACGCGCGGGCAGCAAAGAAATTGCTCGCTTCCTCGCGGTTGGTGAACATCTTGTCGCAATCGCTCAAAAACCGGATTTCCTTATCAATTTGCTCGGAGGTCTTACGTTGTTCGCCAAAAAACGGTATCGTTTCGCGTTCGGCGAGAGTTAGGGTACGTGCTCCGTTGGTATCCAGCGAGCGGGTCGCACTAGCATATTGTAACGTTTGCGACCAACTGATGGCGGGTATCAGCAACAGGCAGGATAATCGAACTAAAAACTTCATAGTGAGGTCGAACCAGGGTCTTTTGAAAAAGCAGGAAAGTCGTACAAAATGAAACGCGACCGTACATGAATTATTGTCTAACGACGGGTACGGCGTTTGGCGGGATTTTTCTTACGTGCATCGCGTTTGGGCGGCGAAAAAGTGCGGGGCGGTTTCTTCTTTTCATGAAATGCACCCTGAAACGTAGGATCTTCGTGGCGGCGCTGCTGGTCGATCTCACGCAGATGGTCCTGGTTCTCGACAAAAGGTGTCGACACCACGTCCAGTCCCTCAGGCAAGCGCTTGCGGGGGATTTCCTGCCGGATCAACCCTTCGATGTTTTTGATATGGTACTCGTCGGGCGGCGTCAGAAAGGTGATCGCCTCCCCGGTATGATTGGCCCGGCCGGTGCGCCCGATGCGATGGACGTAATCTTCGTAAATAAGCGGCACGTCGAAATTGATCACATGGCTTACTTCCGTCACATCGATACCGCGCGAAGCCACATCCGTGGCCACCAGCACGCGCACACTACCTTCTTTGAAGGCTTCCATGGCGTTGATGCGGGTATTTTGTCCCTTGTTGGCATGAATCACCCGGATATCTTCTTCTCCGACTACCTTCCGCAGCAGGAATTTATACACATTGTCGGCGTTCTCCTTGCTGCGCGTAAAAATCAACACGCGGTTCAGTTCTTCGGACTTGGTCAACAGCCATTCTAATAAATGGATTTTGGTCAAGAAGTTAGGTACCTCATACAGCGACTGCGTCACCATTTCGGCGGTGGTAGCCTGTGGTGTCACTTCTACGCGCATCGGGAATTCCAGAAATTCGTGCGAGAATTTTTCCACTTTTTCCTGAAAGGTAGCCGAGAAAAGCAAGTTCTGCCGCTTGCGCGGAATCACTTCCAGAATCCGCCGGATCTGTGGCATAAAGCCCATGTCCAGCATTTTGTCGGCCTCGTCGAGTACCATCGTCTGGATCTGCTTCAACGTAATCTCCCCTTTCAGGTAAATATCCAGAAACCGCTGTGGGGTACTGACCAGAATATCCACGCCCTGCCGCACGGCCTCGATCTGAGACTTGGGACCAATACCCCCGTACAGCGCCACGATACGAATATCGGTATGGCTACTTAGTTCCGTAGCTGCTTTCGCGATCTGCATCACCAGTTCGCGCGTGGGTGCCAGAATCAGCGCCCGCGGATGCTCGCCCTGCGCGTATTTCACCTTCATCAGTAGTGGCAATACGAAGGCTGCCGTTTTGCCGGTACCCGTCTGAGCAATGCCTAGTACATCGTGGCCCGCCATGGCCAGTGGAATGGCCTGCTGCTGAATGGGGGTAGGTTCGGTATAGCCCGCATCCTCGATGGCATTGAGTAGCTGGCGGTTGAGTTTGAACGGCTCGAATAAGTTGGGTTGGGTTTCCATTCCGCAAAGGTACGCTTTGACGGTCGGCAGTCGGCTATCGGCTATCGGCTTTTTTCAAATACTTGATAAACAAAGCCTTGCTAGGCAGGGTACCCTAGGCGAAAATCGGGCTAGGCCTCGGTATCCAGGGGTTCGGAAACGTACTCGAGCAGGTCGCCCGGCTGACAATCCAGCGCCGTGCATATTGCTTCCAGCGTCGAAAACCGGATGGCCTTGGCTTTGCCGGTTTTCAGAATGGACAGGTTGGCCATGGTGATGTCCACTTTCTCGGCCAGTTCGGTCAGGGACATTTTACGCCGCGCCATCATCACATCTACATTGACTACAATCGGCATGGCTAGATCGTTAACTCGTTTTCCTGCTGTAATTCGACTCCCCGCTTAAAAATCTGCCCGATGATGTAGACGATCCCCGCGTTGAGCAGGTACACGCCATCGGCATCAAAACCAGTCAGGGCGAAATCAAAGCTTTCTACAAACTCGTTAGTACCTGTCAGGCTCTTTTGCGGGAAATGTATATAGTTTTTTCCGATGAAGCTGACGATCCAGATGGACAGCAGCAGGTACCCTGTACTGATGAGTCGATGAGCCGTCAACATTGTAAACGGATTTTTCAGGTTAATTTCAGTCAGGATGTCCTTGACTTTTTCCCACACCTGCACGTGGAGAATCGAGATAGCCCACAGCAACGAAACAATTCCTAGAGCCGACCAAAAATGATGGGATTGAAAATCGTTTTCACCTCTGAGGCGGCTCAGGACAAAACTGACCGGAAGCATAACCGATTGGACAATGGCGCCGACGTACACGATCCAAGCACCCACGCGCAGAAGTGGCAAGATTTGTTCTGTTTTCATGGTAAGTAGTTATTTTGTTCGCTACAAATGTATTTTATATTTATTGAAAAACAATAAATAATTACCAAAAAACAATTATTTATTGTCAATTATCAATATATAGTTCATGTTAAAAGAAACGATAGCCGACGTCGATTTCGAAAGAGGTACCTCAAAAAATCTCGCAAAACTGTGACATTTGGTTAGCCGCTGCGAATAATGAGACAAACAAGCACTGGAAACGATACCGGATAAAGCGTTGGATGATTCAGGAACACAGGAACGGTTCATTACCTACCTCGACGGGTATAAGAAACTCATCGTCAAAGTAGCGGGCGCCTACTGCTCTGACCCCGAAGACCGGAAGGATTTAATTCAGGAAATCAGTCTGCAGCTCTGGAAAGCCTACCCCAACTACGACGCCCGCGTCGCCCTTTCGACCTGGACGTACCGCATTGCGCTCAATGTTTCGATCTCGTTTCTGCGGAAAGAAACCTCCCGAAAGCAGCGCGAGGAGCGGTACCACCGGGAGCGGGATATTCTGGAATGGCATAACCCCCTGTTGGACGAAAGGCTCGAGCAACTTTACAGGATCATCGACCAGCTAAAACCTCTCGATAAAGCGATCATCATCCTAAGTCTGGAAGGATGCAAAAACACCGAAATCGCGGAGGTAATGGGTTTGTCGCCAAGTAATGTATCATCCAGGTTGCACCGGATCAGGGAGCAGCTAAAATCATTTGTCACAACTTAAAATACCAAAGAAATGGACTTTCAGGAATTGAGTACCTTATGGAACAGTAACGATCAGGAAATCAGCCAACAGATTGAGATAAAGCAGAAACTGGTGAAAGAAGCAAGCATGCGCCAGGTGAGGGTACATCTGGCTGAAATCAAGTGGACCAGTTATTTCGAACTAGCCGTCAACTTACTATTTGTGCAATTCATGGGTAGGTACCTGGTGGATAATTTCTCCGAAATGAAGTTTTTCGTGCCGGGCCTGCTGCTGTTTGCCCTGACCGCCGTCAGTCTGATTTTCAGTACCTACAAACTCACACTTTACTACGGAATTCAGGCGGGATTCTCAGTGGTGCAAACCCAACGCAAGGTAGCCCGGCTAAGGTACCTCGAGCTGCTCGGCACCAATCTGCTTTACGTGGCCATCCCACTTTTCTACGCGCCCTTTATGATCGTCATCGCCAAAGTCGTAGCCGGCTACGACCTCTACCGGCACAGCGCCTGGCTGGCCTACGGTACCCTAGGAAGTATGGTTGTTGCTCTGGTGGTGGTGTACCTACTGAAAAAATTTCCGAGTAAGCGATTGCAGGAAGCGCAATCTTTTCTGGCCGAACTGAAAGAAGCGGAATAGCCTGAGGTACTTACGCCAACTCTCGCTATCTTCGGAAGCAGAAATAAAACATTCCGAAACGGTGAAAAAAGTACCCCTCTTCTCAGCCTTGCTTGTGACCACGATCCTTGTAGCCCCCGACCTCGTTGCGCCCGCTCGTGCGCAGTCGTACCAACCGCCTGTTTTCACCGATGCGGCCCGCCTGAAAAAAATCGAGGCCGCCCTGCCCACCCTCGACAAACTCTACCACGACTACGCCGAAAAGAACCATTTTCCCGGCTTCACCTACGGGCTGGTGGTGGACGGAAAGCTCGTCCATACGGGTAGCATGGGATATACCGATGTGGAAAAAAAGACGCCCGCCACCCCCCAGTCGCTATTCAGGGTAGCATCCATGAGCAAGAGTTTCACGGCGATGGCGATTCTTCAACTGCGCGACGCAGGTAAACTCAGCCTCGACGACCGCGCCGACCGATACATCCCCGAGCTGAAAAACGCCAAACTACTCACGGCGGACTCGCCACCCATCACGCTACGCCACCTGCTTACCCACGCAGCCGGATTTCCGGAAGACAATCCTTGGGGCGACCGCCAGCTGGACGTCAGCCACGAGGAGTTTGTTAAATTCCTGCAAAATCCGCTTTCGTTTTCCAATGCGCCCGGCGTGGCTTACGAGTACAGCAACCTGGGCTTCGCGCTGCTGGGCAACATCATCGAAAAAGTATCAGGGAAAACCTACCAGCAGTACATCAACGAAAACATCCTGACGCCACTCGGCATGACGCACACGAAGTGGGAATACGCCGAGGTACCCGCCGCCCAACTCGCCCACGGCTACCGCTGGCGCGAAGGTACCTGGACAGAGGTACCCCTCCTTCACGATGGTGTTTACGGCGCGATGGGCGGTTTGATTTCTTCCATCGAGGATTATGCCAGGTACGTAACCTACCACATGGCGGCCTGGCCCGTGCGCGATGGAGCCGACAACGGTCCGCTGAAACGCAGCTCGCTGCGGGAGATGCACCATCCCTGGAATTTCAGCGGGATGAATCCCAATTTCACCTACCCCGGTGGCCGGGTCTGCGGCACTGTTTCGGCCTATGCCTACGGACTGGGCTGGATGCGTGATTGTGAAGGACGCGAATACGTAAGTCACAGCGGGGGTCTGCCGGGTTTTGGCAGCAACTGGCGGTTTCTGCCCGAGTACGGCATCGGCGTGGTGTGCTTCGCGAATCTTACCTACGCGCCTACCACGCCCATCAACCTGCAGGTACTCGATACACTCATCATACAGGCCAAACTCAAACCGCGGCAGCTCCCCGCTTCGGCTATTCTGAAACAGCGGCAGCAGGAATTGAGCCAACTCCTGCCCGCCTGGAAAGACGCCGAAAGCAGTGGGCTTTTCGCAGATAATTTCTTTGATGATTACTCCCTGGACGCTCTGAAACAGGAAACAAACAGCCTGTTTGAGAAAGTGGGTAGGATTGTAAAAACGCACGAAATCGTACCCGAAAATCAGCTACGGGGTACCTATCTGCTGGAAGGTGAAAAGGGAAACCTGAGAATATTCTTTACCCTGACCCCCGAAAACCAGCCCCTGATCCAGGCGTTCCAAATCAGGGAAGAGGTGCGGTAAAGGAAGTTGTCAGCGGGCAAGTAAGGTAAGGGTGCCTCCCGGCTGGCAGCTAAGCTCGATAAAGTCCGGTTCAGCGGCGGTAATTTCGATTTGGCTCGCAGACTTCACTTTCCACTGTTCATAGGGTACCTTCAAGCGGGTAGTACCTCCTTTCTCTGAAAGTATCGAAATTTCGGAAAGTTGTCCATTTTTCCTTTTGGCACTGACCAGAAACGCTCCCTCAGCCCGCAGGTTTTCAAAGGAAGCTTCCGTCCAGTCAGCCGGAATGGCGGGCATGACGTCGATAAACCCGGCGTAGCTTTGAAGCAACATTTCCTGCAACCCGGCGGCGAAAGCGAAGTTACCTTCTAGGGTAAAGGGGCGGTAGGTAAACTTCGACAAACCCGACTTGGTTTGGTCGCCGTTGACGTGAAAACTATTGGGCAGGCAAAAGGCCCGGGCGAAGGTACCCAGGGCGTTGGCCGCACCTTCCCCGTCTTTGGCCCGTGCTTTCACACTACCCAGCCAGGCGTAGGAGTATCCGCACCACCAATCGGGGCCGATGGCGTCCAGTTGCCGGATCGTATTGGTGATAATTGCCTGCGCTGCTTCGCCATCTTCCCACTTGATCAATCCCAACGGATGAATGGCCATCAGATGGGAAAAATGCCGGTGTGATTCGTTGTAGGGCAGCGAAGGCGCAAACATCAATTCCTTATTATCGGTCAGGGCAAAGTCTCCGAATTCTGCGCCCAGCTGGTTCCAATGATCCGCCTCGGTGGACTTGCCCAGCACGCTGGCCATTTCGGTTCCCGCTTTCAGGGTAAACTTCATCAGGGCGAGGTCGTAATTGGTATTTTCAGGGAACCAGGCTTCCAGACTATTATTCCGAATTTCGGGGCTGGAGCTAATGGGTAGCTGCCGCTTTCCCTTGTCGTCGAGGATCGTGATATTCTGGATAAAGGTACATACGTCTTTGACCCAGGGGTAGGCCCGTTCCCGCAAAAAATCAATATCCCCGCTGTACTTCCATTGCAAATAATAGTGCTGCGCCAGCCAGGACGATACCGTGGGAGAAAGCGAGTACTGAATCCAGCCGCCCATTTCGGTGCCATCGAGGGTCGTAACACCCGGTACCGCAAGACCATCCACCCCAAAATACAGTTTGGTGTAGCGTTTGTAGTTTTCCTTATTTTCATCAAGATGGTCGAGGTACCCTAGGGCTTCTTCCAGATGATTGCCGCTGTACGAAGGCCAGTAGCTCAGTTGCGTGTTGAGGTCATGGTGAAAGTCGCCCTTCCAGGGCGGAATGCGGCCGTTATCCGCCGTCCAGACGGCCTGTAACGAAATGGGTGGCGCACCGCGTCGGGCCGCCGAGCCAAACTTGTATTGTTCAAGGTACCATTGCTTTTCAAGAAGTTCATCGGGTACCTTAATCGCCGATTTTGACCAGAACGCCTCCCACCAGTGGACATGGCTGGCGAAGTTTTTGGCAAAGCTACTTTTGACGGCGGCATCGACAAGTTGCTCAGCTTTGGGTTGAGGAGCGTGGTCGGGGTAGTGCGAAGAAATACTCCACATACCTTCCAGGGTACCTTTTTTTGTTTCTTTCCAGCGCACCGCAATTTCGTAGATAAAGCCGTTATACCCTTCCTGACGGTATACAATAGCGTTCTTCTTTTTATCAATGGTACCCTGCTGATAGTTAAGTCTTGCCAAATCATCGCCTACCAATGAATTCACTTCTCCACTCTTCGCCAGGGTACCCTGGTATTTGGGAGCGATTAGCTCGGGGACGATCGCGTTGCTGGCATTCGTAAAGCGAAACCATCCCATCGGCTCGGTGGCATGGACGAAGGTTTCAAGGCTCATACCCGTATCCCACTGAACGATACAGAGTGCTTTGGCTACATCCAACCGCACGGATTTCACCTTCCCAGCTTCCTCCAAATCAAATTCAAGGGCCCCGGCCGGAATTTTGGAGGGCGCGGGTTCGCGGTCGTAAGGAGCGTCGAAATACTGCTGTACGGGTTTGTAGTCCTTCTTTTTGACCTGCTCCTGTACCCACTGATAGCTAAATTCGTCCCGGTGCAGCCCTTTCATCGGGCGCATATCCCAGATGTCGGCGCGGTCGAGCGAAAACCGGAGTTTGTCATTTTTTTGCCACACCAGACTGCCCACCGTACCATTACCCAGCGGAACGCCTTCGTCCCAGCTTCGAGCCAGAGAATCGAACCGCAGATCGTGTTTGGGTAAAGGTTGGGCTACGAGGGAATCAGTCGCCCAAAAGCTGACGCAAACGAATAGGTACCTCAAGGATATTTTCATTATTCGTATCATTCGGGCGAGAACGGGTATGTATTTCATTTTTGATAAAGCAAAAATAGCACGCACTTTACCCCCGGCAGCTATGGGTAAAAACTGACGGTAAGGCACATACGGGTAGGGGCTTAAAAAGCGTTGGGTTACCACGGTCGCCATCCTGTCAATAAAAAATTCCCGCTACCTTTGACCATGAAAGAAGAACGCATTTCGGTTTTTGACATTTTCAAGATCGGCATCGGCCCGTCGAGTTCGCACACGCTGGGGCCGTGGCGGGCGGCGCAGCTGTTCCTGGGAGTATTGGAAAATAGGCTGGGTTTTGAGCGGGTACAGTCGGTGCAAGTTCATCTTTACGGCTCGTTGGCCAAAACCGGCAAAGGCCATGGCACCGACCTGGCCCTGATTCTCGGCCTGGCAGGCTACGATCCCATCACAATGGCAACGAACACCATCGACCCGATTCTGGCGGACATCACCAGCCACGAAACCATACTTCTGGCCGGCCAGGTACCCCTTTCATTTAATCCCAAAAAAGACCTCGTTTTTCACCGCGATGAATCCTTACCCTTCCACCCCAATGGCCTGACCTTTGTGGCCAACGACGGTATGGAGAATGAGGTGCGCGAAACCTACTTTTCCATCGGCGGTGGCTTTGTGGTGCAGGAAGATTTTACAGAAAACACCAACCAGGAAATGGCCCGGCTCCCCTACCCCATCGACACCGCCGCCGACCTGCTCCGCTGGCATCACGAAACGGCGAAGCCAATCTGGGAAATTGTGCTGGAAAACGAAAAAGTCTGGCGCGACGAAGCCGACGTGCGCGCCGGGCTCATGAACATCTGGTCGGTAATGCAGGAAAGTATTTTTTCGGGTTGCCGCACGGGCGGTCACCTACCCGGTGGCTTAAATGTGAAACGCCGCGCGGGGGAGCTACACCAAAAATTGCTCAAAGGGCAGGACTATGTCCACTACGCCGAATGGCTTACCCTGGTGCGGGCGGGGGGTAACAGTTTCCAGCACACCCTCGACTGGGTGAGTTGTTTCGCACTGGCCGTCAATGAGCAGAACGCCGCGTTCGGTCGAGTGGTTACTGCGCCCACCAACGGTTCGGCGGGAGTCATTCCGGCCGTAATCCAGTACTTCCTTACTTTTTGCAATGGTACCCCCGAAGATGTGTTCCGTTTCCTGCTTACCGCGGGCGAAATCGGGAGCATTTTCAAGAAAGGCGCTACGCTCTCGGCGGCGATGGGCGGCTGCCAGGCCGAAATCGGCGTGTCGGCCGCCATGGCCGCGGCGGGCCTGACGGAGGTATCCGGCGGAACGGTGGGGCAATGCCTGATGGCGGCCGAAATCGCGATGGAACATCACTTGGGCATGACTTGCGACCCGGTGGGCGGACTGGTGCAGATTCCCTGCATCGAGCGCAATACGATGGGAGCCATCAAGGCCATTACCGCCTCCCAACTTGCTTTGCAGAGTGATCCCGAAACCGCGCGGGTAACGCTGGACGACGTGGTGTCGACTATGTGGGAAACCGCCCTGAACATGAATCACCGCTACAAGGAAACCTCCGAAGGCGGACTGGCGCTACGCATTCCGATCAGCCTGAGTGAGTGTTGAAAGGGCGTGTCAAGGTACCCCCAATTTTTCGTAAATTACTCGTCAAAAAACGATTCCAATGGCCTACAACGAGCAACTTGCCGATCGAATCCGCGAAAGGTTTGCAGACCTACCCCAGGTGGAGGAGAAAAAAATGATGGGTGGCTGGACGGTGATGTACAATGGAAAAATGTGCGTCGGGATTATCAAAGACGATCTCATGTGCCGCATCGATCCCGCTTTGTACGAAACCCTACTTGAAAAAGAGGGCTGCCATCCCATGGAGTTTACGGGAAGGCCCCTGAAAGGCTACGTGCTGGTGGATGAACTGGCCCTAAAAACCCAAAAGGATTTTGACTACTGGATTGATCTGGCTCTGGATTTCAACAAAAAAGCCAAGGCTTCAAAAAAGAGGCCGAGAAAATAGCACCCCTTGCCGTAAAGCTGATTTTGAACGATCCGGGTTCTTTTTTGAATGGAAAAAGTTGGTTTAGCACCCGTATTGGTTTTTCCTGGCTAAATCGGAACGGTAGGTACCCTGTCCATTTTTACCGTTACTTTTCCGGCGTAAGTGTCCAGGTACGATCCGCAACCGCCTTGATTTTGTCCTTTGAAAAATAGATTGGAAAGTACTCATCCTTCGCCCAGCGTTCATACAGATCGCCATAGTGTGGATCGTCGGGATTGCCCGATTGCCCGGGAGCATTGATACCCAGTGTCTTGTCCCAGCTTTCGGTATCCATCAGTATCCGGAATGAGGCCCCATGGGTTTGATTAGGACTGTTGCCGGTACTGTTTACGGTTTCACCGTAGCCGCCGCGGGGTAGGGGGTCAAAATCAATTCGTTTCCGCATTTCTTCACTGACCAATGCACTCAGGGGGTGCCTGATGGCAATATGTTTATTGGCGACCTGCCCATACTGCCACTTATCTTGGTCACGGCCCAGGCGTTGGGAAAGTATCGTCAGGGTTTCCCGAAATGTAGTTTGCAGGAGTTCGTCTCGGATTTTGACGGGTGCCTTGCCAAAATCTGCCGATGGGATAATCAGATCGTCTAAAAGTAATTTGGTAGAAAGCCTTTTCAGGTAAGGTCGGGCAGCTTCGGGTACCACGTGGGTGTACACCGCTTCCCGGAGCCTGTTTTCCCATTCGGCATAAATAGCCGCCGGTATGGACTCGGGCTCCAATTGGTAATTCCAGTTTTTCAGCCGCTCGATGGCTTCTTTTTCCTCCTTATTGTCGAATTCCAGCCGCGTGAGCATGGGTACCAATGAACGGGCGGGGACCGATAGGTAGTCGGTTTGAAGCTGGGTGAAGTCAAACAGATTGAACCGTTTGCCCGAACCCAGTACCTCTGCGATCCGCTGGGCGCGGTAGGGCGTGGCCCATTCCCAGCCGATGGCATTGCGGTAAGGAAAATCCGGTGAAATAAGGTTGTTGTTCGCCGTGGCAATGAAACCTTCTTTCGGATCGCTACTATGGGGGAGTTGCTTGATGGGAAGGTACCCCGCCCACTCGAAACGGCCGTCGCCCGGCACAGGTACCAAGCCCGACCAATTAGGGCGAATGGGAGCCAAGCCGACCGCCTGCCAGCCAATGTGTCCGGTGCGTTCGGCCCAGATCATGTTCTCACCCGGCAGACGGCTGTACGAGCAGGCCTCCCGAAACTCGTCCCAATTTCGAGCCTGATTCATGCGCAGACTGGCCAAATAAGGAGAGCTACCCACCTCCAGCCATCCGGCGCGAACGGCATAGGCTTTGTTTTTACCCCTATCTTCAAATACCACCGGGCCATGCCGGGTATATTTTAGCTGAACCACCTGCGTGGGTTGTCCCTTGACTCTCACTGAGTCGGTCAGGATGCGCATGTTTACCCATTGTCCTTTGTAACGGTACTGATTGGGATTGGCTGGGTTGGTTTCGTACACGTACAGATCTTCGTTGTCGGTTTCAAAAACCGTCAATCCCCAGGCACCGTAGTCGTTATGTCCGATGGATACGCCGGGGAGTGAGGGTTCGCCCGCGCCGACTACGTTCCAGCCGGGAGCATTGAGATGAATCATGTACCGGAGCGAAGGCCCGGCGATGACCCGGTGCGGATCATTGGCCAGCATTGGAAAGCCACTTTGTGCCAATGAACCATCAATAACCCAATTGTTAGAGCCTACGTACTGTTTCTCGACAGCATACCACTCCTGAAAATCAAACTCCTCTTTTCGGTATATCTGCCCGCTGCGCTTGTCCCCGGATTCGAACCGGACGGGGCTGCGGTGCGCGGTGTAGAGTTCCAGAATATCCTGCATCAGCGCCTCGCCATCTACCCCTTTTTCGAGAGTTAGTCTGGGCTCCGTAGCAGCCTGGCGGGTCGGATGAAACCAGTTGAGCTCCCGCGTTTTTTCTTCGCCCATCAGATGTACTTCCCGGCCGAAATTCAACTCATCGATCACATTGGCCACAAGTCCCTGATGCCGGCTCACCACAATTTCCGGCGTCCAGTAGCCGGGAAGGGTATTCAGGGTTTTGAACTCGAAGGGCAAGTGCGCCGGATCTGCCCGGAGCTCGACCACCTTGGCGTTAATTCCCTCGACATAAGCGTTGAGAATGGCTTTGCCGTGAGGATGATAATGGGCCATTTCCTGTTCCATATCGCCCCGGTACCTGAATAGCTTCGTACCGATGTCCCGCTTTATTTCTGAGGGACCCATCAGTTCGGCTACGGTACCCGTAGCCTGCCGCCGCCACATCTCCAGCTGAAAGGGCCGATCGGAGGCCGCCACGTACCCCTGGGTAAAGAAAAGATCGTGCTCGTTTTGGGCGTAGATGTGTGAAACACCCCACTGATCGCGGAAAACCTCTACGGTTTTTTGCAGGCCTTTGACCGTTATCGTCTGGCCGAAGCAAGCCTGAAGCGGGATCAGAAAAAGAAGAAAAATTCCGGAACGGCGCATGGAATAGTTTATGAAAGCAAAGCGAATGCCCCTGCCGTTTCTACCCTATGCGGTCAATGATTTCGGACCAGCTGCGATAACCATTTTCCACGTTAAACCGACTGGCCCGCTCTTTGCTTTTGGCAGAATCCGTCGCAATGCGGCCATCCATGATTTCACGCATGGCGTTCACCATCTGTTTGACACTAATATCATCAGTTACTATTCCCATGCCCTCTCTGACAAATTCCGAAACGCCACCGGAAGGGAAGGAAACTATGGGTTTGCCCAGTAGTGCGGCTTCGATCATGACCAGGGGAAAGGGGTCTTGCCTTGATGTTAGCAAGAAACCGTTGCCCACATTGAGGTAGTTGCCGTAATCTTCTTTCTGCTTTCCCACCAAATGAATTCGGGTTTTCGACTTTGTGTTGCGGCATCGCTGCTCGGTATAGTACACCAGACCATCGTCGATCCGGCCTCCTACCCACACCAGATGCACAGAAGGGTCGTCAAGCTCTTCGGCCAGGTCGGGTAACATGTCAAAGCCCTTACGCTCCGAGGTCATGCCCGATCCTATCCATACATAGTCCGATTCAGCAATACCTAATTCTCGGCGTATCTGCGCCGTTCGTTCGGGATTGCCCGACAGCTTGGCCGGGTCAATGAATTCATACAGTAATTCCACATTTTTTCCTCCGGCCTGCCGGATGGCCTCACACGTCACCTCCGAGCAGCCGATCAGGGTGTGCGAGTAGGTGATGATGTCCTTCATATCTGACCCGTTTAAGTAAATGTAGGTCAGGGGAAGTTCGTGAAAATGGGTAACCAGTTTTATGGAAAATTCTTTGGCAATCGTCACTGTTTCGGGTAGCATGGTAGTGTTCACGTACCACAAATCGGCCTTGAAGTCCCGGGCTATCCTCCGCAGGGCGTTCAGAGTAGGGTTATGGCCCAAATGAAATTGTACTTTTTGGAAGATGCTGAATATCCTGGGTACAATGAACACAGGAATGTCGGCCGGAAACTCGCTGAGTAATTCGCCCCGGGCAAAACTCACGATCCCGACGTCGAAGCGGCTACGGTCGATGTTTTGCAGAATGTACAGGAGCATCATCTCCGAACCCGTTCGGGTGGCAAAGGGAGTGAAGAACAGGATACGTTTCTTGGAGGGTTTCATGGCAGAAGAGTTGTGTGGATAGGGTACTAATTTTCGGAGTCAGTCAGCAAATCTATATTATCGGCGGGATCTATTTTGTACAGGCTTTTCTTCAGGAATAGGGTTTTCCAGAAATATTTAAACAGAACGCGGGTTTTCTGCAGGAAAATCCGCTGGGTACCCATCTTTGAAAAAGGGTTGCCCGATTCTTTAACATTCAACGTCATCCGCCAAATCAGAATCACCGGAATCATGACTAAATAATTGACTATCAAGGTTAAGTAAGCAAGAACGCCATATTGTTTCCTGACCCAGAGAAAATTAGAAACCTGCATCTGCGTACTGAATCGGTTGATCCAAGAGATATTGGTCCGGCGGAATGGATTCTTGTTTTCCAAGTGAATATACCTGCAATCATCAAAAATGCAAAGCTTACCCAACTTACCCAGCCGTCCCGACCATTCCACATCTTCACCGTACATGAAAAAATCCTCACTGAATCCCCCGGTACGCTCATAGCCCTCGCGCCTTACGAACACGAAGGCCCCGACCAGCCAGTCGTACTGGTTGGGGTCGGCGTACCGGGGTTCGGGGTATAGGGTCTCCATGACCCGATCGACTAACCGGCTGGGTGGTAAGATGAAAAATGTGCGACGAAAGTCGTTGAAGCTCTGGTAAAAAGGCATTGGGCTTCCGTCTGCATACTGCTGCAGCGCTCCACAAGCTACGATGTCGGTTCGCTGATTAAGTCGCTCGAAGCAACGACCGATTATGTTATCTGTCAGGAGAGTATCCGCATTTAACAGCAAGAAATACTTTCCTTTGGCCACGGACATACCCCGGTTATTAGCCCGGCCAAAACCAGCATTATAGTCCATATCGATCCATTGCACTGCGGGGAATAAACTACGAATTTGCTCTCCGTCACAGTGTTCGGGATCGTTATCGACTACGATCAGCTCGAATGTAACACCGGTAGTGTGGGCGTAGATGGAGTTCAGGCAATTGATTAAGAGTTGGGGAGTCTTGTAGTTTATAATAATGATGGATACGTCCATATACCGGTCAAAGGCGCGAAGTTAGAAAGGCAAAAATAGGCAATATCCCGAAAGGACGGCACGCAGGCCAGGATTATTGAGCCACCGTACTAGGGCATCGCTGATGCATCGTCGAACTTCCCGGCCCATTCGATAGCCTTGACGATATGCAGCAGGGAAAGAGGCTCTTCAAAGGTCTCGGCGGTGTGGCCCATGCCTGTGTAAAACACCCGCCCCTGCCCTATCTGATTGACCCACGAGATAGGATGATCCTTGCCCATGCCTTTGGTTTCGCCCACATCATAGCTGTTTTCGTCGAGCGAAAGGAGTACCTGTATACCCGCTACGCCCCGTACACTGCGCTTGTAGTTGTACCATTCATCGGCCCGCCGGAAATTATCGGGCAAGTGCACCGTGGCAGGATGCGTTTTGATCTCCGTCACGACGGTTGCTATGGGCGTATGTGGAAAAATGCTGTGATCCCGGAAGTGGGTACCCAGCAGGCGGTCGTACCAATCCCACTCGTATTCGGTATCGGCCGCCGAGTGGATGCCTACATACCCCCCACCCTGGGTTACGAATTTTTCAAAAGCGGCCTGCTGCTCAGGCGTGAGCACATCGCCCGTGGTACAGTGAAACACGACTACTTTGAAGCGGGACAGGTAGTCGTCGTTGAAGAAGGCGCCATTTTCGGTAGTCACTACATCCCAGCCTTTTTTGGGCGCGATTTCCTTATACTTGGCCGGCCCCGCCAGAATGGAATCCTCGTGCCTAAAACCGTTGGTTTTGGTAAAAACCAAGACACCTTTAGGCCCAATGGAACCCGGATCGGCCGGCCGCTCGGTATCGAATACAGGATGTTGCCAGGGGAGTTTGCGGGTAAGGTACATTGCGTACACATAGAAGCCGCCCAGGGCAACAAGCGCAATTCCGGCCACAATGGCCAGGGCCTTGAATAGTTTGCGTAGCATGAGGGTTAAAGGGTTTGGGTAAGCAGCGAGCTATTGGTTTTTCCTACTATAAGTCCCGGCGGCCAGATGCTTACTCAACGTCCTACTCCCCTATTTCCTCACTCTTCTGTCGATCAACCAATTGTCTCAAACCCGCAGTAAGGAACCAGTACTTCTGGAATCCGAATGCTACCGCCGGCCTGCTGGTTGTTTTCCAGCAATGCC
The DNA here is from genome assembly GCF_009296315.1 of Salmonirosea aquatica. Lineage (NCBI taxonomy): Bacteria > Pseudomonadati > Bacteroidota > Cytophagia > Cytophagales > Spirosomataceae > Salmonirosea > Salmonirosea aquatica. The sequence continues at coordinate 3,716,172 of NZ_WHLY01000002.1, read as the reverse complement.
GCCAGAATTCTCGGCAAGGCCAGCGCCGAACCGTTCAGGGTATGCAGCAGCTGGGTTTTCCCTTCGGTTTTGTAGCGCAGCTTCAGGCGATTGGCCTGGTAGGTTTCGAAATTGGATACAGAGCTACATTCGAGCCAGCGCTCCTGCGCGGCCGACCACACCTCAAAATCGTAGGTCAGAGCCGAGGTGAAGCCCATGTCGCCGCCACACAGGCGCAGAATGCGGTAGGGTAGGTTGAGCTTTTCCAGTAGCCCCTGCACATGCGCCACCATTTCGTCCAGGGCCGCATACGACTCTTCGGGTTTCCGGATCTGCACGAGCTCGACTTTATCAAACTGATGCAGGCGATTCAGCCCGCGCACGTGCGCGCCCCAGCTACCCGCTTCGCGCCGGAAACAGGGCGTGTGACCGGTATTTTTTACGGGTAGGTCGCTTTCCTGCAAAATCACATCGCGGTACAGGTTCGTGATGGGTACCTCAGCGGTAGGTATCAGGTACAGATCATCGGCCGTGGCGTGGTACATCTGTCCCTCTTTGTCGGGAAGTTGCCCGGTGCCATAACCCGAATCCGCATTAACTAACAGTGGGGGCTGAATTTCGAGGTACCCTGCTTCGGTGGCTTCATTTAGAAAAAACGAAATCATGGCCCGTTGCAGCCGTGCTCCTTTCCCTTTGTACACCGGAAAACCTGCGCCACTGATTTTGTTGCCTAGTTCAAAATCTATGATGTCCAGTTTTTTGGTCAACTCCCAGTGTGGCTGAGCTCCCTCGGGCAGAGTAGGTTTTTCACCCTTTTCCAGTACCGTTACGTTTTCTTCGGGCGTGCGGCCTACAGGTACGCTTTCGTGGGGTAGGTTGGGCAGCTTGACTAGTTCATCGTGCAACTCGGCCTCGACTCTTTTGAGTTGTTCATCCAGTTCTTTGGAACGTTCCTTCAAGCTGGCCGTTTCGGCTTTGGCGACTTCGGCCTCCTGCTTTTTGCCCTGTTTCATCAGGCCGCCGATTTCCTTCGCCATAGCGTTGGATTGCGTAAGTACCTGATCCAGTTCCTGCTGCGTTTCGCGGCGCAGGCGATCCAGTTTTATAATCAGTTCCACAGCGGTTTCGGCGTCGCGGAAGTACTTTTTATTAAGTCCGGCGATTGTCAGTTCCTTATTATCGCGGATGAAGGTGGTCTGTAGCATGAGGCTTGGTCAATAGAAATGTAAAAAGTGCGCGTTTCAGGGAGCCGTAAAAATATCCTTCATAGCATCCTCATAATAAAACAATCGCTCGTTCAGGGCATTCAAGGCTTGTTCTTTCAAACTGGAATGAATCAGAATCGAAAGGTTATGTTCCGAGGCACCGTAGGAAATCATCCGCAACGGAATATTTTTCAAGGCATCCAGTACCTTGATAGCCACGCCCTCCTTATCGGCACTGAAATTACCCACGATGCACACGATGGTTTGGTCGCGGTCGTGCTCTTCCAGGTCGGCGATCTCCCGCAGTTCGGCGGTAATGGCATCCAGGTGTTCGCTGTTATCAATCGTCACCGAAACCGAAACTTCAGACGTGGTCACCATGTCCACCGGCGTTTTGTATTTTTCAAAAATTTCGAACACACGTCGTAAAAAACCGTAGGCATTCAGCATACGCGTCGAGTGTACGTAAATAGCCGTGATGTTGTCCTTGGCCGCAATGGCCTTGATCTCGCGGTCGGTACTACTGGTGGCGATTAGGGTACCCGGCGCATCAGGCTGCATGGTGTTTTTCAGACGCACAGGTACCCCGCGCATTTTGGCAGGCGTGATGGTGCTGGGGTGCAGGATCTTGGCCCCAAAGTACGCCAGCTCCGCTGCTTCCTCAAACGTCAACTGCCGGATTGGGAAGGTACGTTTGACGATGCGGGGATCATTGTTGTGCATCCCGTCAATATCCGTCCAAATCTGTATTTCCTCAGCCCGAATGGCACCGCCGATCAGCGAAGCCGTATAGTCCGACCCGCCCCGCTTAAGGTTGTCTACCTCGCCACGTGGATTGCGACAGATGAATCCCTGGGTGATAATCAGTTGCCTTTCGGGATGTTGTCCCAGAATCGTAGTCAGTCGTTCTTCTATTACCGCCAACTCGGGTTCGCCTTCGGCATCGATGCGCATGAATTCCAGAGCGGGCAGCAGGATGGAATTCTCACCCTGCTCGGCCAGATAGGCCTCGAACATCTGCGTACTGAGCAATTCGCCCTCAGCCACCAGCTCCTTATCTTGCTTGCTGGTGAAGGGTTTGATATTGACCAAAGACCGGATGAACGAAAATTCCTTTTCTACGATTTCTTTTCCCTGCGCCAGCCCTGCTTCGGTCGAGTAAAGTTCCTGAATGAAGGTGTCGTAATGATCCCGCAGCGCCTTGATTTTCTCCACCGCTTCGGCGTCCTGGTTGGCTTTTGCCGATTCACCAATGGAAAGCAGGGCGTTGGTCGTACCGGACAGCGCCGAAAGCACCACGATTTTGCGCGAATCGGTAGATGTAATCAGTTGGCGAATAGAATGCATGCGCTCGGGTTTTCCGACCGAGGTACCACCAAATTTCCAGACTTGCATTTTTATTTTATTGACAATTGATAGTTGAAAATTATACTACGTAGAAAATGTCCGTTATCCTTACTTTTCGAAATCGCTTCCTGACAAGACGGTAACAGGATTTGAATGATTTTTTGTTAGGAAAAAACCTTCCTGCGGTTTCTGGCAATGCCCCACAGGCCAATTACCACCCAGATTATATTGACAGCCGCCGACGGATAGGCACCTACATACAAGGTATTGAGCACCAAACTAAAACTGCCCAGAATATTGCCCCATAAGTAGAAAGGAGCATCCGACCGCAAACGTCCGCTGATGCTGAGGGCATAGGCGGCCACGATCAGTATTGATCCAATCCATCCAATGGCGTCGTACCAGAATTTTTCGTCCATAGCGAAAGTAGACTACACTAATTTTAACATCTTGATGGCCGTCATGGCCGCTTCATCCCCCTTATTTCCATGTTTGCCGCCCGCCCGGTCCAAGGCCTGCTCCTGGGTGTTGGGCGTGAGTACCCCGAAAACAACCGGCTTGTGGCATTCCAGGCTCACCTGCGTCAGCCCCTGCGCCACGGCATGGTTGATATAGTCGTTGTGCTTGGTTTCTCCCTGAATTACGCAGCCCAGGGCAATCACGGCATCCACGTTTTGCTTGCGGGCAAATACCTGGGCACCAAAACTCAATTCATAGCTACCCGGAACGTTGGCACGGATGATATTTTCGGGCTTTGCTCCGTAATCCACTAATGTTTGGTAGGCTCCATCAAAGAGCTTTTCCGTCACTTCATGGTTCCACTCAGCCACGACAATGGCAAAGGTACGTCCGCTGATGTCGGGTAGATCATTGGTAGAAAATTCACTGAGGTTTTTGTCGGTACTTGACATAAAAAGGATTCTGGATGTAAGACTTTGGATTCTCTATTCAGTAATAAGCCCTTAAAAATTTCACAGGCGATGGCTTATAAAAAAAAGGATAAAACCGGTGTCGGCTTTATCCTTTTCAGAGCTACGTGTGCTGGTTGCCCATTACTCGCCGACTTGCCCTTCCAGAAGCCCCTTGTATTTTTTGGCGTTGGTTACTTCCGCCGAAAGGGGGTACTCTTCGATAATCTTATTGTAAGAAGCCAACGCGTCCTTCGGTTGATTAGCCTTCTCCTGCGCTATGCCCAACTTCATGAGGTAGATAGGCGTGAAGAACTCATTCGATTTATAGTCCGCGGCTTTTTTATAGTAACTTACGGCTTCGGCAGGCTGATTTTTTTCCATGTAGGCATCGCCCAGAAGCGCATCGGCGCGGCCCTGCATCAATAAATCCGACGAAGAGAAGGCTTTCAGGCGCTCGATGGCCTGATCGAACTGCCCCTGTTTCATCAGAGCAATACCTGCGTACAAGTCAGCCAGATTGGCGGCGTCTGTTCCGGTGTACCCATCGGCAATCGCCAGCAAGCCTTCATTTCCACCGCTCCCGTTGAGAGCCCGGCGCAATGAATCCGCTTCAAAGTCATACACCGCATTGGAAAGGGCTACCTGGGCGCTGCTTTCCTGACTGTCGATATACAGGCGGTACCCTGCGAAGGCCGCCACCGCTACCACGATAGCTACGCCTACACCAATAATTATCTTCTGGTTCCGGCGGAAGAAAGTTTCCGCCTTGTTAATCTGCCCCGCCAGCGCTTCCGGACTTTCAATGATTTCCAGCCCGGAATTGGCCGTGTTTTTCTTGCTCATGCGTATTAAATCATTTTTGGAACGCAAAGGTAGGAGAAAATTTGTTTAAAAGTTGAAGGGTTGCAGGGTTTAATTTAACTATTAAGGTGTTTTATCACAATCAGCCCTAGGGTGTTAGGCCTTTGAAAACACGTAGCAACCAAATTGATCAGGAAACGACGAGGTAATCAAACACCAAAATCTAAACTTTCCAACGCTTAAACATTTCAGCCCCGAAATGAAACCTACTCCATAATAAACGGATAGTCCTCTTGGGCGTACACATCGGTGTAGGCCTCCTTGGGATCAGGGAAAGCCGATTCTTCGGCAAACTGTACCGCTTCGGCTACAGTTTCCTTGATCTTCTTATCCAGGTCGGCGAGTTCTTCTTCTGTGGCAAGTTTGTTCTTAAGAATGGTATCCTTCACCTGCTCGATCGGATCGCGCATCTTGTATTCCTCAACTTCCTCTTTGGTGCGGTACTTCTGCGGATCCGACATGGAGTGCCCCCGGTAGCGGTAGGTACGGAATTCAAGGTAGGTAGGTCCTTCGCCCTTGCGTGCACGCTCGGCGGCACGGCTCACGGCTTCATGGATGGCCTCCACATTCATGCCGTCTACGGGCTCCGAAGGAATGTCGTAGGCTTCGCCCAAAGTATAGAGTTCGGTCACGTTGGAGCTGCGGCCTACGGAGGTACCCATGGCGTAGCCATTGTTTTCAACCACAAAAATCACGGGCAGTTTCCAGGTCATGGCCATGTTCAAGGCTTCGTGAAAAGCACCCTGCCGTACGGCTCCATCACCAAAAAAGCAGATGCACACGTTGCTGGTCTCGTTGTATTTTTCGGCAAAGGCGATGCCCGCTCCGAGCGGAATCTGAGCGCCCACGATCCCGTGGCCGCCCATGAAGTTACGCTCCTTATCAAAGATGTGCATCGAGCCGCCCTTGCCCTTGGTGGTGCCGGTTTCTTTGCCGTACAGTTCCGCCATGATGGCGTTCGGGCTGGTACCTAGCGCCAGCGGCATGCCGTGGTCGCGGTAAGCGGTGATGTACTTATCGTCGGGAGTGAGTGCCGTAGCCGTGCCCGATGAGCAAGCTTCCTGGCCAATGTAAAGGTGGCAGAACCCCCGGATTTTCTGCTGGCCGTACAGCTGCCCGGCCTTTTCCTCAAAGCGGCGCTGCAGTAACATGTTTTCGTACCAGAACATATATTGTTCCTTGGGGTACTGCAACTTTGGGGCAGACTCTTTCTTAGCAGTTTCCTTCTTAGCGGGTTCTTTCTTCTCTTTTACGGTAGCCATACGGGTATAGATCTGAGATATAAATTATGAGATATGGGATAAAGTGCCGGAGCTATTGATAACTTTCACTTAGGAACTTTACATCTTTGTATTTGTTGGATTAGAACCCCGGTTCGGGCGTTTATTCCTCCGAACGAACTGCGAAATTAAGCATAAACTCCCTAACAAAGAAGTGCATGTGGCTCGAAAAACTCCACCTTACGAATTTTAAAAGCTATGAGGAAGGGAGTTTTACGTTTGGCGAACGCGTGAATTGTCTGGTGGGCGAGAACGGTAGCGGAAAAACCAACCTGCTGGATGCCCTCTATTTTCTGGCCCTGACCAAGAGTGCCTTCCACAATCAGGATGCCCTGAGCATTCGGCACGATGCCGATTTCTTCGTGCTTGATGGGGTCTTCCACCAGCAGAACGAACGCATCCAGATCACCTGCAGCCTACAGCGCGGGCAACGCAAGGTACTTATGTCGGACAAGAAACCTTACGAGCGGTTGAGCGACCACATCGGACGTTTCCCGGTGGTGCTCATCGCCCCTGACGACACCTACCTGGTACGCGAAGGCAGCGAGGAACGGCGACGCTTTTTCGATGGGGTACTTTCACAACTCGACCCGCACTATCTGGAAGATTTCCTGCAATATAACCGCATTCTCACCCAGCGCAACGGACTTCTGAAGCTCTTCGCCGAGCGCAACTACCTTGATGAAGACCTGCTCGAAACCTATAACGATCCCCTGATTGATCTTGGCATCCGCATCCACGCCCGGCGCTCGGCCTTTATGGATCGGTTCGTGCCCCTCTTTCAGAAGTATTACGCTTTTCTGAGTAATGAGAAAGAAACCGTCGCCGTGATTTACGAAAGCGAAGTGGCCACCGACGATTTTCCCGCCGAATTCCGCAAGCACCGCTCCCGCGACCTGCATGCGCAACGTACCGTGAAGGGTATCCACAAGGACGACTACGTATTTGAAATCGATGGGGTAGTCTTGAAAAAATTTGGCTCGCAAGGCCAGCAGAAGTCGTTTGTGATTGCTCTCAAACTGGCCCAGTACGAACTCCTGGCCGCAGAGAAAGAAACTCAACCCATCCTGCTCCTCGATGATATCTTTGACAAGCTCGACGACAAGCGCATCCAAAAACTCATCGAACTCATCGACGACGGCTCCCTTGGCCAAGTCTTTATCACCGATGCTCGTCCCGAGCGTTCGCGCCGTATTCTGGAAGCAGTAAAAGCCGAGGTACGTTTTTTTGAAATCGGTAATCAGTAGAGGTTTTCTTCATTAAGCACTCATTATCAAACTTTTGCCAAATATTTTAAAACTTAAAAGGTAGTTCACCGATTCCTTATGAGCTCATCTACGAAAAAAATCGTAGTTAATATTTGCATCTACGAATTATTTCGTACACTTTTGTTACGAAGATCTTCGTAGAAACTTATATTCATCAAAATAATTCCCTACCAGGTACCCTAACCCATGATAAAGCCCACCGACTCCGAACTAGAAATCCTGGCCTATCTATGGCAGAATGGCCAGAGTACCGTCCGGCAGGTACACGACCACCTGGCTCAAACCAAAGAGGCGGGCTATACGACCACGCTGAAATTGATGCAAATTATGCACGAGAAGGGGTTGCTAAGCCGCATTGAAGAAGGTCGATCCCACGTGTACACGGCTCAGGTAAACGAAGAAGAAACACAGCAGTCGTTGCTGGGCCGTTTCGTCGAAACTACGTTCCGGGGCTCGGCGGCCCGGCTGGTGATGCAGGCCCTGGGCAACCACGAGACCTCCGCTGAAGAACTGGACGAAATCCGTACCCTACTGAACAACCTCGAAAACAACCGTTAGCCATGAAAAATCTCCTTGACCTCATTCCTTCCCCGCAGGTGTCGGCCCTCGGCTGGACTTTGCTGCATTCCGTTTGGCAGGCTGCTTTGTTATGTACGATAGCCGCGCTGGGTTTTTACCTGCTGCGCTCCCACTCGGCCCAGTCCCGCTACACGCTCGGCGTGACGATGCTGGGTACCCAAATTCTGGCGTCCGTGGCTACCTACCTATACTACCTACCTGCTACCATAGAAAAAACGGCAGTTTCGGCGCTGGTACCCTACACAGCAGGGGGTACCCTGGCTGGTCTTAATAGCTCGGTCGCACCTTTGCCTACCTTGCTAAGAATCCAACTGTGGTTGGCTGCGCACTTGAACGAACTGGTCGTCTGCTGGTTCATTGGGGTAGGTATTTTGCTGCTACGCTTTGCGGGCGGATGGTTTTATCTGGAAAGGCTCCGCTTCGTTTCAAGACCCGTCAAAAATGCGGTCTGGCACACACGGTTTGGCGTATTGGTGGCCAAGCTGAATATTGGCCGTTCGGTGGAGCTGCGCGAAACGGCCCGCATCGTTACGCCTATGGTGGTAGGAGTTTTGCAGCCCGTAGTACTGGTTCCGATTGGACTTATGACCGGCCTTTCCGTAAAAGAAGTGGAAGCCGTTCTGGCGCATGAGCTTGCCCACATTCGCCGACACGATTATTTCGTCAATCTGGTGCAATCATTCGTGGAAGTGGTGTATTTTTTTCATCCGGCACTCTGGTGGTTATCCGACCGCATTCGCACCGAGCGCGAGCATTGCTGCGACGACCTGGCGATGGCCGTGTGTGACGACCGCCTGTCGCTAGCCCACGCTCTGGTAAGGGTAGCTGAGTTCCGGCACGAATCTTCCCTCGTGGTAGCTTTTGCGGCCAACAAGCCCCTGTTGCTGCGCCGGGTACGTCGGGTTTTGGGTGTAGCCGAACCTGCTGGGCGGCGGTTGTCGGGGTATTTGCCTATGGCTATTGTGCTGCTTTCCTTATTGGTCGGTGCATCGGTCTATGCTTTTCAGAAGGGTGATATCAAGAAGAAGAAAGAACAAACCGACAAAATCACAAAACATAATGGGGACACTGAAGTGTCTGTCGTCGCTCCTGTGAAAAACGCAACCATAGCGGATACCGTTATTGAAAAAGAGATCGCTGTGATGGTAGAAGAGCCACTTGAAGTTCCTATGGACCTAGAGATTGAGGAGTCGATAGCTATTTACTCGAATGATTCTACCCAGAAAAAGATGGCTGAATTTCACGCCAGGATGCAGGAATATCAGCAACAGATGCAGCCTTATCACAAAGAAATACAGGCTCTGCAACAGCAATTGCAACCTCTGCACCAGCGGATGGCCGAATTGCAGTTGAAAACCGAAAAAGAGCAGTTCGAGGTAGAGCGTTTTCAGCGGGAGCAGGAAAAAATCGAGTGGAAAAAGCAGAACGCGCAGGAAGCCCGGCAGAAGCTGATGGAAAAGCGATCGGCGGTAATGTATCCCAAGAATGGCCAGGCAAAACCGGCCCCCGCCGATATGGAGAAACAACTGGCTGATATCGAGGCGCAAATCAAAGCAAAGGAGCAGGAAATTACCAGCCTGAATGAGCAGATCGCCCAAAGCCGCAAACAGATGAATGAAGCAGAAAAGCCGCTGAATAATCTGAATGCGGAAATGGAGAAACTCAACCAGGAGACGGAGGTATTTGACCAAAAAATGGAGGCGATTAGTGGAAAGATGGAAATAATTGGTCGAAAAATGGAATTGGAAGCCCAAAAAATAAACAGTCTACTCCCGCCACCGCCACCCGTGGAGCGGCCCGCCAAAGTAAAAGGGGTAGGTAAAGTAGCCCCAACGCCTCCACCCGCTGCCCGATCACCCAAAGCCCCCGCAGCCGTGCAGGGAAAAGTAGCGCCTGCTCCGGCGGCGGCACCCGTACCACCGAAGAAAAAGTAGCGCTTTTTCTTTGGTAAAAGTGAAACCGCCACCTACCTCAGAATTTGAAATTCTGAGGTAGGTGGCGGTTTTTATTGTTAAGAACACATGGATTGATGAATCCGATTACTAGGCGGCGCTGTCAGGTGAATGCCCCGCTTTACCCGATGGCTAATCAATTTATGTTGAATAGCAAAAAATACGCTTGCTTTACCACAAAGTCTGGCATTACGTCCTAATCAACCTACCTCTTCACTCCTACCTCAATCGGTACTTATGAAAAAAACCTTTATTTCGATTATTATGGTGGTTAGCACTACCCTGGCTTTTTCCTGCGGTGGCGGTGCTGAAAGCGTCAGCACTGACTCAGATACCCCGACAACGGAAACCCTATCCCCGGCCAGCTCATCGGGCCAGGGCGATTGCATCCTTTCCTACCAGCGCAAGCTGGACGAGCTGCTACCCCTGGAAGTGATCAAAAAGCATTATTCCGAAGAAATGCCCGATGCTAAAATGAAATACGATAAAAGCGCGCCCGAGCGCAAGGCCAATACCGACAAGTACGTCCACTCCTGGAAAAGCGACCGTACCCGTACGATGAAGATGGGAAATTCGACGATGGAGATTCCGCTTCAGAACGAAATAGGCGTGATGTGGGTAGGTAGTGATTTGTTTATGATCAATAAAAAAGCCACACCCCTCGAGAATTTCAAGGCATTTTACCGAAACCCCACCCAAGAGGAACTGGATCAGGCTTTCAAAGTAGCCGAAGCGCGGTTAAAAAACGACCCTAACTATTCGAAAGAACAGGCCGAGGCAGCCGCAGACATGGCCAAGGGCATGAGCACCACGGACAAGTTTGAAGATGTGCCGGGAATCGGGAACGCCGCATCTTTTAACAAAAAAGACAATTACCTCACGGTGCTGGTCGGCGCGACGACGTTTCAGGTCATCGCTAGTGTGAGCAAAGACAAAGATGTGAATCTGGAGCTGGCCAAGAAACTAGCCAAAGAGGTACTGGCCAAGTGCGAATAAACGAATCCATTCGCACCTGATTTTTATCACTCCACTTCCAGCACTACATCGTCGCTCATGGGGTGGGCCACACAGGTCAGAATGAAGCCCGCTTCAAGCTCTGCTTTGGATAGTGCATCCTCTTCGTCCAGATGCACCTTGCCCGACACGCAGCGTCCCATGCAGGCCGTGCACATCCCCGCCTGGCAGGAGTAAGGTAGGTCGATGTCCAGATCCAGCGCCGCTTCCAGCACAGTCTGGTGGGGCTCTACCCGAAACTTGTACTCGCTGCCTTCGTAGAGTACCGTGACTTCGTAACCTTTGGGCGAATCGTCGCCTGGCGAATCAGCACCGCTTTCTGAGGGTACCTCGGTCACGTCACCGTGGGCTTTGGCAGTGGTGGCGGTAAGGAAACTTTCTTTGTGAACGCGCTCAGCGGGTACGGCCAGAATGTCCAGCGCCCGTTTGGCCTCTTCCATCATGTCGTCGGGGCCACAGAGGTAGTAATCGGTCCTGGCGGGAGGTGGCTTGGGTAGCCCTTCCATTATTTTCAGAATCTGGGATTTATTCAAACGCCCGCTTTCGCCCGCCCACGCCGCGGAAGGCTGACTCAGGGTATAAACCAACCGGAACCGTTCACCGTATTTGGCTTTCAGAGTATCCAGCTGGTTCTTGAAAATAATACTGTTCTCATTCCGATTGCCGTAGAGTAGATACACCTCGCTCTCGGGCTCCACCATCAGCACCGACTTCGCAATGGAAATCAGCGGCGTAATGCCGCTTCCAGCCCCAATTAATACAACGCTACGTTTTTGGTCTGCGTCGAGTTCGGGAACGAAGTGCCCCAGCGGCTCCATGACTTCCAGTACGTCACCTTCCTTTACCGTCGAGGTAAGGTACTCCGACGCGAAACCACCCGGGAGCCGCTTTACCGTAACGGCCAGCGATACATCGGTGTAGGGCGAACTCGACATGGAGTAGGAACGGCGGATTTTGGTATCGCCCTGAGGCAGGAGCAGCGTCAGAAATTGTCCCGGCTTGTATTTGATTACTTCGTTGAAAGGGTGCCAAAAATGGATGGTAACGGCATCGGGCGTTTCGTGTATGACCTCTTTTACCTTTAAAAAATAATATTTGCTCATTCTAAAATTTGAACCGACGATCGGCGATTTTGGGCTAACGTACCGGTTGGTACCAATAGGAGATTTGCTTCTGTTTTTACTTCTCTATAACAGAAGCAGAAACCGCAAAGTTTGATTCGTTCTGCGGCGTCTCACTTTATTTCTCACCAAAGACAAGGCCCCGCAGCGAACTCTTGCGGGGCCTTGGCATCAGGAATGGTCTACTGTTTAGGCTCGTATGCTACCGCTATTTTAGGGTAGCTACCGCCTCCTTAATCCGCTGCACGGCTTCGGTCAGAGCTTCATCAGAGGCCGCAGTAGAAATCCGAATGCAATTAGGTGCTCCGAATCCTGACCCGGCTACGGTGGATACGTACGAATTGTTGAGCAACCACAGCGAGAAATCGTCCGAATCCTTGATAAGATTCTTGCCGTCGGATTTTCCGAAATAGTAGCTCACATCCGGAAAGGCATAGAAAGCTCCCTGGGGTACATTGACTTTGAAGCCCGGAATTTCTTTTAAAAGCCCTACCACCAAATCACGGCGACGAGCGTAGGCTTCGGCCATTTCTCTGGTAGGCTCCAGGGTACCATTGAAGGCCGCTACGGCCGCCTTCTGCGCGATGGAATTGGTACCAGACGTTACCTGACCCTGCAATTTCTCCACACCTTCGGCGATCCACTTGGCGGCTCCGATAAAGCCGATCCGCCAGCCGGTCATGGCGAAGCCCTTGGCTACGCCGTTGACGGTAATGACGCGGTCTTTCAGCGCCGGAATAGACCCCATGCTGAAATGGCCTTCGTCCGTAAAATTGATATATTCATAAATCTCGTCAGCCAGCACGTAAATATTTTCATGTTTCTCGATGACCGCCGCCAAAGCCCGCAGTTCGGCCTCCGAGTACACCGACCCCGTCGGGTTGTTGGGCGAGGCGTACATTACGATCTTGGTGCGGGGCGTGATGGCCGCCTCGAGTTGTTCGGGAGTCACCTTGAAGTCATTCTCGAAGGTACCATCCACGATCACCGATTTGCCTTCGGCCAGTTTTACCATTTCCGAGTAGCTTACCCAGTACGGTGCAAAAATCAGTACCTCGTCGCCGGGATTGACCAGTACCTGAATGACATTGGCCAGGGAATGCTTGGCGCCCGTAGATACCACGATATTCTCGGGTTTCCAGTCTATGTTGTTGTCGCGTTTCAGTTTGTCGGCAATGGCTTTGCGCAGGTCGGGGTACCCTGCCACCGGCGAGTAGCCGTGGAAACCATCGTCGATGGCTTTCTTGGCAGCCTCACAAATGTGGGCGGGAGTCTTGAAATCGGGTTCACCAACGCTCAGGCTGATGACTTTGTGGCCTTCGGCGGCCAATTCACGGGCTTTCTTGGTCATCGCCAGGGTCGAAGATTCTTCGAGGGCATTGATGCGGTCGGCCAACAACTGGGTTTGCTCTGCTACTGCGGACATTGCAATAAAAAATTAAGTTAATTGAAACGGTATCAACAAATTGCCCGCAAAGGTAAGATTTTGATATGAGTTATGAGATATGAATTATAAGATTTTTGAGTTCAAGGTACCCCTATGTGTACCGTAATTACTTGGCTGGGGTTACCGGATCTCTTCAATAACAGACTGCCCTTGCGAACAATCACCGGACGTCCAGCGCCAGGTTTCGTGCAGTCGAATCCGCCCATCGGACAATATTTCGGGCTTCGACTGGCAGGTACCCGTCATCAGTTCACCCTGCTCGTTAACCTGATGGTAGCGCATATCGATGTTCCCCGCTTCGTCGACCAGTCCGATCAGGTGGCCTTTTTTTATTTTTCCGCCAGCATATTCAGAAGTAAGCAGGGTGCCTTCCTGCTGGTACAGGAAAATCGTTTCCGCCGAAGTTTCGCCGTTTTCAGTATTCTGGACCGGGCGGAAGCGTTTGTTGTGGTAGTTAATCATGGTCAGAAGGAATAGTGCGACCCCATAGGGTTGGCTTGTACACTATAAGGAAATTTGATAGTCGTTTGGATACATTGAATAGATTGAGAATTAACGCACTGATCCGCCGAGGATGTAGCGCATTGGCTGGTTTCCATTAGATTTGACAACTTTTAAAAAGTTGTCAAATCTCAAATCCTATACCTCAAAAGTATGTATGGCTAAAACCGAGCATTATTTCGTCGAATTCGAAGATGAGTGTTTCTACCATATCTATAACCGGACGATCGACAGCGGGAAGCTTTTCGCCCATGAAGGCAACTTTGAGTTTTTTTTGAAAAGATTGGACGGGTATCTGAGTGGCTTTGTTGAGGTATACGCTTTTTGCCTGCTGAGCAACCATTTCCACCTGCTCATCAAGGTATCGTCAGAAGAAGCCTTACGGAAGAATTTGGCTTCTTTCGAAGAAATTAACTCTGGGAAAATTCTTGCCCTGAAAAAGGGAGAACCATCCCAAAAGACGGTTCACGAAATTGTCAGTCACCAGTTCAAGAAATTCTTCCAGTCGTACGCGATGGCCTACAATAAGCAGCAGGACCGGGTCGGAACCTTATTTCAAACTCCTTTCAAGCGGGTAAAAATTGACAATGACCTATACCTTACCAGTATCATAAAGTACATTCATACCAATCCCCGGAAACATGGCGTCGAAGCGGATTTCAGAACGTACCGATGGAGTTCATATTCAAGAATACTGTTGGAAAAGCCGACTAAACTGCGAAAAGAGGAAGTCCTGGAATGGTTCGGGGGAAGAAAACCGTTCGTCAATGCTCATGAAGGAGATTTCGATCTACCCAATGGCTGGGGATTGGAGGAGTGAGAAAAAGATTTGACAACTTTTTTATTAAAGTTGTCAAATCTCAGCAACATATCGCTACGCCAAAGCCGCTTTCAGGTTTTCATCGATGGCATCGAGGAACTCCTCCGTATTCAGGTAGTGGTCCTTCGTCAGGCTGTCGCCGTGTACGATCAGGGCGAGGTCTTTCGTCATCTTGCCGCTTTCCACGGTGTCGATACATACTTTTTCCAGCGTATCGGCGAAGTTGATCAACTCCTGATTGTCGTCCAGCTTGCCCCGGAAGGCCAGACCGCGCGTCCAGGCGAATATCGAGGCAATGGGGTTGGTAGAGGTAGGACGACCTTTCTGATGCTCGCGGTAGTGGCGGGTCACGGTACCGTGGGCCGCTTCGGCTTCCATGGTACCCCCGTCGGGCGTCACCAGTACCGAAGTCATCAGGCCCAGCGAACCGAAGCCCTGCGCTACGGAATCAGACTGTACGTCACCGTCATAATTCTTGCAGGCCCATACAAACTTACCGCTCCATTTCAGCGCGGAGGCTACCATATCGTCGATCAGGCGGTGCTCGTACACGATGCCGGCCTCGGCGAATTTGTCTTTGAATTCAGTATCGAACACTTCCTGGAAAATATCTTTGAAGCGACCGTCGTATTTTTTCAGAATCGTATTCTTGGTCGACAGGTACACCGGCCAGCCTTTCTGCAAGCCCATGTTCATACAAGCCCGCGCAAAACCTTTGATGGAGTCGTCGAGGTTGTACATGCCCATGGCCACGCCACCGCCGGGGAAGTTGAACACGTCGAATTCCTGCACGGTACCATCCTCGCCTTCAAATTTCATGGTGAGTTTTCCCTTGCCGGGTACCACAAAATCGGTAGCCCGGTACTGATCGCCGAACGCATGACGACCCACGATGATCGGGTCGGTCCAGGTCGTGACCAGGCGGGGTACGTTGCTCATCACGATCGGCTCGCGGAACACGGTACCATCCAGAATGTTCCGGATCGTGCCGTTGGGCGAGCGCCACATCTGCTTCAGGCCAAATTCTTCCACGCGGGCTTCGTCGGGGGTAATCGTGGCGCATTTGATACCTACCCCGTACTCTTTAATGGCGTTGGCGGCGTCGATGGTCACCTGATCATTGGTTTCGTCGCGGTACTCGATACCGAGGTCATAATATTTTATATCGACATCCAGATAGGGAAGAATCAGTTTGTCCTTGATGAATTTCCAGATAATGCGGGTCATTTCATCACCGTCGAGTTCGACGACCGGATTGGCAACTTTAATTTTGCTCATGCTCGTAGATTTTGATTTAGGGGTAAAAGCTAACTACTATTCGTAAAAAACACCGCGCAAAAGTACAAAAGTCAGTTGACAATGGACAGTTGGCGGTTGACAGTTTTGTATTTTTCTGTCAACCAAGTAGTTATTTTCAGGAATTGTCGGTTTCCAATTTGCTTTTCAAAATTAAACTCGCAATTTCATTGGCTCGAATCTTAACCTAAAACTTTTACAGTTAACACTTCGCATGAAAAAAACACTACTCCCGCTGCTGTGGGCAATGTTGGCTCTGACCACTCCGCTCGCGACCGCCCAGTCCAAACGCAACGCCTCCAAAACTCCCGCCGATCCTGCTGAAAAATTGAAGCAGGAAGTGGCCCTGAGCGTAGAACAGAACGCTAAGCTCGGCCAGGAAATCAACGACATGCTATTCAGCTTTTCCGAACTAGGCTTTCAGGAAGAAGAGTCAGCGAAGTACCTGACCACACTTTTGGAAAAAGAAGGTTTCACGATTCAGCGCGGCATCGCCAGTATGCCCACCGCATGGATCGCCACCTGGGGTAGCGGCAAGCCGGTGATCGCCCTGGGCTCCGACGTGGACTGTATTCCCAAAGCCAGCCAGAAACCCGGTGTGGCCTACCACGATCCGCTGGTGGAAGGTGCACCCGGTCACGGTGAAGGGCATAATTCGGGCCAGGCACTAAACATCATTTCGGCCCTGGCCGTCAAGAAAATCATGGAGCGCGACAAAATTCCCGGTACCCTGATGCTGTGGCCCGGTGTGGCCGAGGAATTGGTAGGTGCCAAAGCCTACTTCGTGCGCGATGGCTACTTCAAAGACGTGGATGCCTGTATCTTCACGCACGTCAGCAACAACCTGAGCGTCAGCTACGGCGATGCGGGCAACAACGGCCTGATATCGGTCAAATTCATGTTTGAGGGGCAAGCCGCCCATGCCGCTGGCGCACCCTGGCGCGGCAAGAGTGCGCTGGATGCCGTGGAGCTGATGAATGTAGGCTGGAACTTCCGCCGCGAGCACCTTGAACTGACGCAACGCTCACACTATGTCATTCCCGATGGCGGCGACCAGCCCAATGTGGTACCCTCCAAAGCGTCGGTCTGGTACTATTTCCGTGACCGCAGCTATCCCAAAATCAAGAAACTCTACGATGTGGGCATGAAAATGGCCGAGGGGGCCTCCCTGATGACCGATACCAAGTTCACCTACGAAGTGCTGGGTTCGGCCTGGCCGGGACATTTCAACCAGCCCATCGCCGAAACCATGTACCAGAACATCAAAAAGGTGGGCCTACCTACCTGGGACGAAAACGATCAGTTGCTGGCCAAGGCTGCTCAGATCGAAATCGAGGCCAGCAAAATTGAGGGATTAGCTACCAAACTGGACACCATCGGCTTACCCGCCGATATGCCCGTAGCGTCGATGGGCGGGCAAATCATGCGCTCGATGGGCGGCGGCTCCGACGACATCGCGGATATTTCGTGGGCGCTGCCCACGGTGGTACTACGCTACCCTTCCAATATTCCTAACCTACCCGGCCACCACTGGTCCAACGCCATTTCGATGGCTACGCCGATTGCCCACAAGGGTATCGTAGCCGGCGCCAAAGCCGAGGCTATGACCCTGATCGATATGTTCACGAAGCCGGAGGTACTCAAGAAAGCCTGGGCCTACTACCGCGACGAACAGACCAAAGACCTGCAATACACGCCGCTCGTTGGTCCGAAGGATTTTCCGGCCACCTACCTCAATAAAGAAATCATGGCTGAATTCAAGCCTTCATTGGAGAAGTTTTACTACCAGCCCGCGAAGTACAAGACGTACCTGGAGCAACTAGGTATCACCTACCCTACCATCAACGACACGCAGCGGGCTAAGATCAAAGAACTAGAAGCGAAAGAATTGGAGGCTAAGGGAAAGTAATATTCATTCCAACGCTGACAGCGATCCAAACGCTGTCAGCGTTGTTCTTTAAGTCAACGTACCTTGAAGTTTTTATTCTCGATGCGCGAGAATTCCGTCAACTTTCCAGACTGGTACAAACTATCCAGCGAAAGCAGGTTTTCATCCGTCACGGCTAATGTTGAATCGGTGGGCGCGAAATTGATGTAGTCCTGCACCAGAATGCCCCCGACGCGCTGCGGATTGTAGGCTTCACGGAACCGCATCCCGGTTTCGTTGACGTGATAGAGGTAGGACACGAAATCCATCGAGCCGTCCTCCTTGTCGAAATAGTACACAAACACGTCGTCGTGGTCTTTGCCGCCGCCTTCCTGGGTAAAGAACACTTTTATTTTGTCGTAGGCTTTACCTTTGATCGTCACTTCACCGATGTACTCTTTCTGTACTGCGGCATCCCGCAACGGCGCGGGAAGGAGCAGAAAATACGCCACCGAGTTGACCGAGTACTTGTACTTGTCCATCGTGGTATCCGGCACACTCACTTTTTGTCCATTGATGGTTCGGTAGGCTTCAGCGTTAGTCAGGATGTCGCGGATTTCGGCTCCGGTCGAATCCATTTGGATGCGTTCATACCGAAAATCACCGCCGTTTTTTTGCACGATGTAATGCTTGTCTCTGAAATCGAATTCCAGATTGACTTTATCGTAGGCCGCACCACCGTGGTAGTCGATGGCTTTATCGACAATGGTTTGCGCCGGATCATCGGGCTGGCAGGAAAGAAGGATAACAGAAAAAACAGACAGGAGCAGCGTAGAATTGCGCATAAAATTGGGGAAGAGGATTAAGTTTTGGGTAAATTACTCTTTCGATAGCTAAACTGATAATGTCGGCTGCAAAGTTCACCCACCTGCAAAATGAAAATACGCCCTTTATTACTCCTCTTTTTCAGCATTTCCCAAGCAATGCAAGCCCAAGAACTTCAACTCTGGTACGACCGTCCCGCTGCCGCCTGGGAAGAGGCCCTGCCCGTGGGCAACGGACGGCTGGGAGCCATGATTTGGGGAAAAGTGGACGAAGAACTGATCCAACTCAACGAAACTACCCTCTGGACAGGTGGCCCCGCCAATCTGAATCCCAACCCGCAGGCGGCCTCGTACCTGCCCCAAATCAGGAAAGCGCTCTTCGCCGAAGACTACGCCAAAGCCCACGACCTGACCAAAAAGTTGCAGGGATTGTATACGGAATCCTACGCGCCATTGGGGGATTTGGTATTGAAAATGAAATCTAATGGTGAAGTCAGCAAGTACCGTCGCGAACTCGATATCTCCAATGCCCTGGCTACTACCACCTACACCCAGAATGGCGTGGAGTACCGTCGGGAAATCTTCGCTTCCGCGCCCGATCAGATTATCGTCATTCACTTGACGGCCAGCAAGAAAGGTACCCTGAGCTTCGACCTGGAAACCAAGAGCCTGATCCATTTTACCAATACCGCCGAATCCGCCACCGAAATCGCGATGCGGGGAAAAGCGCCCGCCCACGCCGACCCCAATTATGTGAATTACAATGCCGAACCGGTCATCTACGAAGATTCGACGGGTTGCCGTGGCATGCGGTACGACCTACGGGTTAAAGCTATTTATAAAGGAGGCGAAATCACAGCCGATAAGTTGGGCATGCACGTGCAGAATGCCGATGAAGTCACGCTTTTCGTATCGGCAGCCACGAGTTTCAACGGCTTCGACAAATGCCCCGACAGCGAGGGAAAAGATGAGGTAGCTTTGGCTACCGAATATCTGGAAAAGGCGATTGAAAAACCCTACGAAGCCATAAAACAGGCGCATAAGGACGATTACAAACGTTTCTTCGACCGCGTATCGCTGCAATTGAACGACGGTCAGGGCAGCCAACTACCCACCGATCAGCGTTTGAAAGCCTATACTACCGGGGCTAAAGATCCGGCTTTTGAAGCCCTGTACTTTCAGTATGGAAGATACTTGCTGATTTCCTGCTCGCGCCAGGGGACGCCCGCCGCCAATTTGCAGGGAATCTGGAACGACAAGCTGCGTCCGCCGTGGAGTAGCAACTACACGATCAACATCAACACCCAAATGAACTACTGGCCCGCCGAGGTCACCAATCTTTCGGAGATGCACGAGCCTTTGCTCGATTTCATCGAAACCCTGGCGGTTACGGGCCGCAAAACGGCAAAGAATTTCTACGGAGCCAACGGCTGGGTGGCGCACCACAACAGCGACATCTGGGCTACGTCCAATCCCGTCGGTGATTTGGGTAAGGGCGACCCGCAGTGGGCCAACTGGTCGATGGCTTCGGCCTGGCTGAGCCAGCATTTGTACGAGCATTACCGCTTTACGCGGGACATAGGGTACCTGCAAAAAACCGCCTACCCGATCATGAAAGACGCCGCCGCTTTCTGTCTGGACTGGCTGATCGAAAATAAGGACGGACAACTCGTAACGGCTCCTTCTACTACTCCCGAAAATAACTTCATCGGACCCGACGGCAAGCCACACGACGTATCCATTGCCACCCCGATGGATATGAGCATCATCTGGGATTTGTTCATCAATGTCATCGAAGCCTCCGAAGTACTAGAAACAGATGATGACTTTCGGAAAATGCTTATTGCAAAACGGGCCAAACTCTTTCCTTTACAGATTGGCAAAAAGGGAAACTTGCAGGAATGGTATAAGGATTTTGAAGAGCAGGACCCGCTGCACCGGCACGTGTCGCATTTGTTCGGGTTGCACCCGGGACGGCAGATTTCGCCGATCACGACGCCCGCTTTGGCCAAAGCCGCCGAAAAAACGCTGGAAATGCGGGGTGATGGCGGTACGGGCTGGAGTAAAGCCTGGAAGATCAATTTCTGGGCGCGCCTGCTCGACGGTGACCACGCTTACAAACTTCTGCGCGAACTGCTGACCTATGTCGGTACCAGCAAAACAACCATGCAGGGCGGAGGTACCTACGCCAACCTTTTCTGCGCTCACCCGCCCTTCCAAATCGACGGCAACTTCGGCGGCATTGCGGGCATGGCCGAAATGCTGATCCAAAGCCATCTGCAAGACATTCAACTGCTGCCCGCTCTGCCTTCGGCCTGGGCACAAGGTACCGTAAAAGGACTCCGCGCGCGCGGCGACTTTGAGATTGATATGGCTTGGGAAGATGGAAAGCTGAGTACCGCCACCGTACGTTCCGAAGCGGGCGGTACTTGTCGGATTCGTACCTCAACGCCCGTTAGGGTCACGGGGACGCTCTTTCAGCGGGAGGGGAATACGCTGGTTTTCGAAACGGAGGCAGGGAAGGCGTATCGGTTGGTGGGGGAGTAGTTCATAAAATCTACCCCAACCTATTCGGGAATTTCATTCAATAAATTTTCCAAAGTACTATTCGGAATGTCCGACTGCTCGGACTTATCATAATAGAAACCAGATAAACCGTTTCTGCAACAACTTTAACACAGGTGATTACCCGTGCACCACCTCGGCTGCCTTTTCCTTTGGAGCGAATGCCGAGCCGGATTTTGTAAAATCCATTTTTGAGAGCTGTACCCATGAATGGATTTTTTTCGATTTCGTTGATTAGCTCATTGATTTCCTCTTTTAATGAGGGAAACTACTTTTTAAGTCTTTTAGCTTCCCGCTCAAAATGTATAATGGTATCGACCTTATAGCTCATAGTTCTTTCAAAAACTCACGAGCAGGCCGACTTTTCACCTTACCTTGCTCCACCAGCCGCATTTCCTTCACGCCTGCCCGGATGTTTTCGATCACCTGCTCGTCGGTGTCTTCGTCTAATTCCGTTTCCCGAATAGTTACGAATGAAAAATGCTGAATTAAATCTCTGAAAAATTTGAGCTTTTTGTCCTGTACTTCTAAAACCAGCGTTGCCATGATGCAGTAATTTTGAATGTTGAACAAAAATACGCAACCTTACCTGCTCATCCAAACGCCAATTTCTTCCAAAACATGCCCTCCAACCCTCTCCTAACCCGCTGGCAACAAGGCCGCACCACAATCAATGGCTGGCTTTGTATTCCCACTTCCTGGACCGCCGAAGTCATGGCGCACGCAGGTTTCGATTCGCTGACTATTGATGCGCAGCACGGCCTGGCCACGGACTTGACCGCGATTCTGCCGATGCTGCAGGCCATTGCTACTACCGATACCGTGCCGCTGGTACGCGTGGCCTGGAACGATCCGGCCCAGCACATGCGAATGCTCGACGCCGGAGCGCAGGGCATCATCTGTCCGATGCTCAATACCCGCACCGAAACCGAAGCCTTCGTGCAGGCTTGCCGCTACCCGCCGCAGGGCTACCGCAGCATCGGGCCGCTGCGGGCGTCTTTGGGTGACGAAGCCGGGTACCTCGGCAAGGCCAACGATGAAGTACTTACGATGGCGATGATCGAAACGGCAGATGGCTATAAAAATCTGGCTGACATTGCCCAAACGCCCACGCTGGATGCGTTGTATGTGGGTACCTGGGACCTTTGCATGACGATGGGCCTGGAAAAAATGGCGGATTTCGACGATCCCGTGCTGTTGGGAATGCTGGATAATATTCTGAACGTAGCGGCTAAAAACAATCTGCTGGCCGCTATTCACTGCGGTACGCCGGAAAATGCCATCAAGATGCGGGAAATGGGCTTTCGGATGGTGACGCCGCTGACGGATACTTTCTCGTTGCAGCAGGCCGTTGGGGAAGGATTGCGGAAACTTCGGTAGTGAGTTATAAGTTCAGTATTTTTGTAGAAACAAATTTCCCTCCCTAATGACTATGCGAAAAACAATAGCGGGCTTTATGCTAGGGCTGATCGGCTTCGCGGCCTTCGCCCAAAACACACCCGACGACGTCAAGACCTTCACCCTACCCAATGGTATGAAGTTCCTGGTGCTGGAAGACCATTCCATTCCTACGGCGAACATGTATTTTTTCTGGAAAGTAGGCGCGCGAAACGAGGTGCACGGTATCACGGGCCTATCCCATTTTTTTGAACATATGATGTTCAACGGAGCCAAGAAATACGGTCCCAAGCAATTTGACCGCGTGATGGAGGCTAATGGAGGCTCCAACAACGCCTACACCACCGAAAACGTGACGGTCTATACCGACTGGTTTCAGAAGGATGCCCTCGAAACGATGTTCCAACTGGAAGCCGACCGCATCGCCGACCTCAGCATCGATTCTACGATGGTACAAAGCGAGCGCGGCGTGGTACTTTCGGAGCGCAGCACGGGTCTGGAAAACAGCAACTACCGCACCATTAGCGAATTGGTCAAAGGTGTAGCTTTTCAGGAACACCCCTATATGTTTCCGGTGATCGGCTTCGAGTCGGATATCAAAAGCTGGACGCAGCAGGATCTGGAAAATTATTTCAAAACCTATTACTCCCCCAACAACGCTACGGTAGTTGTGGTCGGCGACATCACGCTGGCGCAGGTCAAAAAACTGGCCGACCAGTATATGGCCCCCATTCCCGCGCGCGGCCTGCCGCCCAAGGTGCGGACGGTGGAGCCGGAGCAAAATGGCGAACGTCGGGTGACGACTTATAAGGACATCACGACGCCCAATATTCTGCTGGCCTACCACACGCCCGAAACCAGCCACGAAGACTACTACGCACTGGATCTGCTCAACAATCTGCTTACGTCGGGCAATTCGTCGCGGCTCACGAAGGCACTGGTGATGGATACCACGCTGGCGAGTCAGGTGTTCAGTTTTATGGGCGACGGTTTCGACCCGAACCTGTTTTATATCTACGGCGTGGCGGGCAACGGCGTATCGGCGCAGGAGTTGGAAAAAGCCATTGAGGCGCAGATCGACGACCTCATCCAGAATGAAGTGAGCGACCGGGAATTGCAGAAGGTGAAAAACCAGAAATTGATGGAGTTTTACCGTACCATCGAAACCATCAACGGCAAGGCTAACAGCCTGGGTACTTACGAGGTATTCTTTGGCGATTACCGCAAACTATACGACGCTCCCAAGCTCTACGAAAAAGTAACCCCAGCCGACATCAAGCGCGTAGCCGCGAAGTACTTTACCGAAAGAAACCGGACGGTGGGGTACCTGTTGCCAGAGAAAAGCCAATAAAACAATGGATACCCGAGCAAGGGTACTTTCTGTCACTCATTATTTGAATCAAAATCAGTCGTCAACTACCCCATGAAAAATATACTGATTGCCTTCCTGATCCTGGTTGTCTTTACGGCCCGGGCTCAGAACAATTTTAAAGTACCGCCTTACGAGAAATTCAAGCTTAAAAATGGCCTGACCGTCTATCTGATGGAACAGCACGAAGTACCCCTGACTTATGTGTCGGCGGTATTCGACGCGGGTTCGATACAGGATAACGACCGCTACGGTTTGGCGAGCATGACCGCCGACGCCCTGCTTTTTGGCACCAAAAAATACACCAAAGAAGAAATCGAAGAAGCCACCGACTACGTGGGCGCGCGCCTCAACAGCGGCGCGGGCAAGGAAAGCGCGCAGGTCAATATGTCGTTCGCGGTGAAGGATGCCGACAAAATGTTCGATGTTTTACAGGGAGTATTGATGAATCCTACCTTCGATGCCACTGAGTTCGAGAAACACAAGCAACGCGCCCTGTTGCAACTCACCCAGCAGAAGGAAAGCCCCCGCGCGGTGATTGGGAATTATTTCAACAAGCTGGTTTTCGACCAGCATCCTTACGCCAATCCAACGGACGGTACCCCCGCAACTCTTGCTAAAATTGGAGTGGACGACGTTAAGAATTTTTACAAAACCTACTATACCACCGACCATGCGGCCATTGCCATCGTGGGTGATTTCAAGACTGCCGACATGAAAAAACGGATCACGTCGCTTTTGGGCGATTGGAAAACCGCCGAAGGCAGAATGATCAAGCGCGTGGTACCTGACCTGACTTTTGATAAAAGCCGCGTGCTGCTCGTCAACAAGGGCGACGCCCGCGAAACTACCTTTCTGATCGGCGGCAAAGGCGTGGCCTACGATAATCCCGACTACGTGCCGATTATGGTAGTCAACACGATTTTGGGTGGACGCTTTACCTCCTGGCTCAACGACGCGCTGCGCGTCAACTCGGGCCTCACCTACGGCGCGGGCAGTCGCTTTGGCCGCTACAAGCAGGGGGGTACTTTCTACATCAGTACTTTCACCAAAAACTCCACCACCGTCCCCGCCATCGACATGGCTTTGCAGGTACTTGATAGCTTACACCGCACGGGCCTGAATGAGGAGATTCTGGCCTCGGCCAAGGCTTACGTGAAGGGCGACTTTCCGCCCAACTACGAATCGGCGGGCGCGTTGGCGGGCTTGCTGACGGATATGTTTACGTACGGCTTCGACGAAAACTACATCAACACTTTCCAGAGTAAAGTGGACGGTCTGACGGTGGCGCAGGCCAACGACATCATCGCGAAGTACTTTCCAAAAGACAAACTTCAATTCGTGCTGGTCGGCAAGGCCGACGAAATCCGCGATCAGGTGAAGAAGTACGGAGCGATTACAGAGAAGGAGATCAAAGACGAGGGATTTTAGGAATGATGAAGGTTTTATTCTCCCTCTCAACAAAAAGGTACCCCAACTCTAACAAATCGGGGTACCTTTTTAAGGCTTCAAAAATTTGCGCCACTGCACTTTACACAAAAGCTTCCATTTTCATTTCTTCCAAGGTAGGTAGCTTAATTTTTGCCAAAAGCTGCTCTTCCAGCAAATCCGCCCAGGTATTAATATACAGTACTACATCGTCCCGAAAATTATGCCGCAGGTACCTCTTCTCTTTTGGGAGGCGTTCCAATATCCGGCGATCGGTCAACCTTTCCAAATGCTGTAGATCGGCGGTTTCCAGCCCGGAGTTGAGCATATCGGCGATTAGCAAATCCATGGGTAGTCCGCTCGTGGGACAATAATCGTTCAACTGCTCGTGCCAGTCGCCACGTCCTACCGCCAAAGCATTTTGGTGAATCTCGGCTTTGCTGAGCGTCGTGAGTTCCTGCGCCAGATTGCCACAGTTGCAGCTTCCCATATGGCCCCACTGATAGGGTGCGCCTTTCTGAAGCTTGGCAGCCGTGCGGCGCAAAGCTCCGATCAGAGTAAGGTTTGGTTGTGCCATCTTTTTTGTCGATAAGGAGTTGTAGTAAAAAGCTGTTAGCCGCAAGCCAGCTGCTTTTTTAGAATACTTCCTGTGCCACCAAAATGTTTGACTCAGGCAGCCACTGTGGCTTTGGCCAGATCAACCAGGTCTTTGTCATTTACTTCTTTTTTGACATCGGCTACTTCCAGAAAACGGGCATACAGGTCGTTCAGCGTTTCCTGTTCGAAGACGAAACCCAATAATTCAAGGCGGTGCTTCAGCGCATGACGACCACTGCGGGCCGTAAGCACGATGTCCGACTTATCCACGCCTACATCCTGCGGATTCATAATCTCGTAGTTGAGCGAATGCTTCAGAAAACCGTCCTGATGAATTCCTGAAGAGTGAGCAAAGGCATTGCGACCCACAATGGCTTTATTGGCCTGCACCGGCATCCGCATCATTTTGGACACGAGCTGGCTCGTGGGGTAAATTTTCGTGGAGTCGATGCCTGTCTCCAGCCCCAGTTCCTTATGTACCTGTAGGGCCATGACCACTTCTTCCAGCGAGGTATTGCCCGCCCGCTCACCGATGCCGTTCATCGTTACCTCTACCTGCCGGGCTCCTTCGCGGATACCGGAGAGCGAATTGGCCGTAGCCAGGCCCAGGTCGTTGTGACAGTGGATCGAAATCGTCGCCTTATGTACGTTCTTTACGTTTTCAAAAATATAGCGAATCTTCCCCCCATACTCTTCGGGCAGACAATAGCCCGTCGTATCCGGTATATTCACGACTGTAGCTCCTGCCCCAATCACGGCCTCCACGAGCTGCGCCAGAAATACCAGGTCGGCCCGGCCGGCGTCTTCACAATAGAATTCCACATCTTCCACGCGCTTGCGGGCATACTTGGTAGCGTCGATGGCCCGCTCAATGATTTTTTCGCGGGTCGTATTGAATTTGTGCTGAATGTGGATGTCAGACGATCCGATTCCGGTATGAATCCGACCCCGTTTGGCATATTTCAGCGCATCAGCCGCGGCATCGATATCGCCCTGAACCGCACGGGACAGAGCGCAGATCGTGGGCGCTTGTACGGCTTTGGAAATCTCGACTACCGAACGGAAATCGCCCGGGCTTGATACGGGAAATCCAGCTTCGATCACATCTACGCCCAGTAGTTCCAGCTGCTTCGCCACCACGATTTTTTCTTCGGTAGTCAATTGGCAGCCGGGTACTTGTTCGCCGTCGCGCAGAGTAGTGTCAAAGATGTAGACTCGCTGACTCATTATAGGGGAAGTTTAATAAATGGTTGAATTACGAAATTACTACTTTTCACGAAATTATAACGAAAAACCCTTTCTCGGTTTGAGAAAGGGTCCGTGCGTTTTAAAAACCATACCTTTCTCGCTAGCTACGAAGCAATTAGCAGGTTTAGGCTTTGCTGGTTTAATATTGCGTTTTGCATTTTTCTTAGGTAGTGCGAAATTTCGCCAACTGCGATTTTCTTCTGCAAAGTAAAAGGAAGATTTCAATTCTACAAATCTTATTTTCCAAAACTTCTGAAAATGGTGCAGCTCAGTATATAACCTTACTGGTATCAAAGGTATTTCAACAAAGCTTCTCCCGTTGCCTCGGTACCCCGAATCATATCGGAAGGCGTGCTAGCATCGGCAATATCACGGGTTCTTATCCCGGATTTGAGTACCTGATCTACCGCGTTGATTACCGCTTCCGCTTCTTCTTTTAATCCGAAAGAAATATCAAGCAATAATGCCGCCGAGAGTACGGAAGCCATCGGATTGGCTACACCTTTGCCCGTGATGTCGTGGGCCGAACCATGGATGGGCTCGTATACACCGGTACCGTCGCCAATGGATGCGGATGCCAGCATCCCCATGGAACCCGCGATCTGGCTGGCCTCGTCGGTCAGGATATCCCCAAACAGGTTGGCCGTAACCACTACATCGAACCGACGCGGGTCTTTGATCAGCAGCATAGCGGCCGAATCCACAAACTGGTGCTCAACCTGCACCTCGGGGTACTCATGAGCTACCCGCTGCACTACCTCGCGCCATAGGCGACTGGTTTCAAGTACGTTGGCTTTGTCTACCGACATCAGTTTCTTGCCGCGCGTCATAGCGGCATCAAAGGCTTTACGAGCAATGCGCTCAACTTCATACACGCTATATTGCGCTATGTCATAAGCGGTTTTGCCATCGTCTTTACGGCCTTTTTCACCAAAGTAAATATCGCCGGTGAGTTCGCGAAAAAACAGAATATCCGATCCTTTCAGAATTTCGGGCTTGATGGAAGAGGCTGACAGCAGTTCGTCAAATAACTTGATTGGGCGCAGGTTAGCATACAAACCCAACTCTTTCCGCATTTTCAGTAAACCCTGCTCGGGACGTACCTTCGCGCTGGGATCATTGTCATATTTGGGATGGCCCACGGCTCCAAAAAGTACCGCATCAGATGCCCGCATTTTTTCGAGGGTTTCGTCGGGCAGTGGATTCCCCGTAGCTTCAATAGCCACGTGCCCAATCAGAGCTTCGTCGTAAGTGAACTCGTGGTTGAACTTCTCCGCAATCCGCTCCAGTACTTTCTTACCAACTGCCGTTACTTCTTGTCCGATGCCATCACCAGGCACTACCAGGATATGTTTTTTCATACAATTCAATCGCGCCCCATTTTTTTAAGCGGGCGCAGGGGTTTTAGATTTTAGTTAAAATGGATAGTATTTTTTCATAGTTGCTTCAACCTTTTCAGACCGTTAGTTCGACTTCGCTGGGCAAGGCTTTGATTAGCCGGGATTCTCCCAATAGGTTCAGCATTTTCTGAGTAGCCTTGATCGCCGACACCGTTTGGTCCGAATCGAGTCCGCGGGTTTTAACATCCTTGCCACCAATATTCCAGGTAATGATGGTTTCGCACAAAGCATCCGTTTTACCGCCAGGTGGTATACGTACCGCGTAGTCGGTCAGCACAGGAAGCTCAGTATCCAGCTGATCGTATATTTTCTTCAGCGCATTCATGAAGGCATCGTACTGACCATCGCCCTGGGCACTTTCTTCAAAAATCTTGTCGCAAATACGTACCTGCAGGGTAGCGGAAGGCTTGAGATTCTTGGAATGGGTCAACACGTAATTCAAAACTGTCACTCTTTCCTCTATGGCATCACTATCCAGCACATCGGATATGATGTAGGGTAGGTCTTCCGGAGTCACGACCTCCTTACGGTCACCCAGTTCAATGATGCGTTGGGTCACTTTTTTCAGTTCCTCTTCACCCAGTGTGATGCCTAGTTCACGCAGGTTATTCTCGATGTTGGCTTTCCCTGAGGTTTTGCCCAGCGCATAGAGCCGCTGCCGGCCAAAGCGCTCGGGCATCAGCTTACTGAAGTACAGGTTGTTTTTCTTATCACCATCGGCATGAATACCCGCCGTTTGGGTAAACACATTCTCGCCCACAATGGGTTTGTTAGCCGGAATCCGGATGCCCGAGAAAGTTTCGACAATCTTACTTACGGTATATAGGGACTCCTCCACTACGGACGTTTTGACTTCCGGCATGAAATCATTCAGCACCGCAATGGTGCTGGCGAGGGGTGCATTGCCCGCCCGCTCGCCCATACCGTTCACGGTCAGGTGCAAGCCGTGCGCTCCTGCTTTGACGGCTTCCAGCGTATTGGCGATGCTGAGATCGTAGTCATTGTGCCCATGGAAGTCAAAATGATGATCCGGGTAACGATCCACGATGGATTTTACGAACGTGTATGATTCGCTTGGCGTAAGTACCCCCAGCGTATCCGGCAGCATGATGCGACGGATGGGAAGCGCAGTCAGAAAATCCAGAGCTTCGAAAACATAGTCCGGGGAGTTTCGCATGCCATTGCTCCAGTCTTCCAAATATACGTTGACCGCAATTCCTACGGCTTCGGCCTGCTCGACCACCCGCCTGATTTCTTCGAAATGCTGCGCCGGAGTTTTCCGTAGCTGGTATTTCAGGTGATTGAGCGAGCCTTTAGTAAGTAGGTTCATTACCCTGGCACCTCCTTTCAGCATCCAGTTGATGGATGTGTCGCCATCTACAAACGTCAGCACTTCGATCCGATCCAGATAACCGTGTTGCGCTGCCCAGTCCGTGATTTTTTTCACCGCCTGAAATTCTCCCTCCGATACTCGGGCGGAGGCTACTTCCAGACGGTCTACTTTTACTTCCTGCAATAACAGCTGCGCAATGGTTAGCTTTTCGGAGGCCGAAAACGACACGCCGCTGGTCTGCTCCCCGTCGCGCAGGGTTGTATCCATTATTTCGATATATCTCATAGTGAGGCTCTCGGCGGTCAGCAATCAGCAGTCAGCTTTTCATTTCCAGACCCACAAAAGGCCGGTAGCTAACGGCCGAAAGCCGATGGCCATTCAGTACATACTTTTCTCAGCATACGCACCAATCTCCTCTTTCATGGCCCGCAGATAATCAATGTCATCGAAGCCATTCATGAGGTTGTGCTTTTTATAGCCGTTAATAGCGAAAGATTCCTGTTCGCCCGTAGCGAGGATTGTGATGGTCTGGTCCGCCAGGTTGACTTCCAGTTCGGTTTTAGGGTCTTGTTCGATCGTCTGGAAAATCTTGTCCAGAAACTCCGGCGTCACCTGCACGGGCAATAGGCCGACATTGATGGAATTGTTCTTGAAAATGTCAGCAAAAAAGCTCGACACCACGCAGCGGAAGCCATAGTCGTAGATGGCCCAGGCAGCGTGCTCACGGCTGGATCCGCTGCCGAAGTTACGACCCGCTACCAGAATTTTTCCTGAGTAGGTAGGGTTGTTGAGGACAAAATCGGCTTTTGGACTGTCGTCATTATTATAGCGCCAGTCGCGAAACAAGTTATCGCCAAAGCCTTTACGCTCCGTGGCTTTCAGGAAGCGCGCAGGGATGATCTGGTCGGTGTCCACATTTTCCAAAGGCATTGGAACAGCGGAGGATTGGAGGATAGTGAATTTATCGTAAGCCATGGTTTTGTTTTTTAACCGCTAAATTAAGTTCTTAAAGAAACTGACGGGGATCCGAGACGACACCCGTCACCGCTGCTGCTGCTGCCACGAATGGGCTCGCCAACAAGGTACGCGCGCCGGGTCCCTGACGGCCTTCAAAGTTACGGTTGGAGGTACTTACGGCATACTTACCGGCAGGTACCTTATCGTCGTTCATAGCCAAGCAAGCCGAGCAACCGGGTTGGCGCAGCTCAAAGCCTGCTTCGGTCAGCACGTCCAGGATGCCTTCATCTTTAATTTGCGACTCCACCACGTGCGAGCCAGGTACCAACCACGCCGTGACGTTATCCGCTTTCTTACGTCCTTTCACGATGGAAGCAAAGGCCCGGAAGTCTTCGATGCGTCCATTGGTGCAGCTTCCCAGGAACACAAAATCAATCGGTTTGCCTAGCATGCTTTCTTCTTCGGCGAAACCCATGTAGCTCAGCGATTTGGCGTAAGAAGCTCCGCCTTCCACTTCTGCCGCCGAGGGGATAGACTGGCTGATGCCCGTTCCCATGCCCGGATTGGTACCATAGGTGATTTGCGGTTCAATATCGGCGGCATCATAAGTGTATTCCAGGTCAAATTCGGCGTCTTCGTCGGTTTTGAGAGTCTTCCAGTACTCCACCGCTTTATCCCAGGCCTCACCCTTAGGCGATTGGTCGCGGCCTTTGAGGTAGGCAAAGGTTTTTTCGTCAGGAGCAATCATTCCGCCCCGCGCGCCCATCTCTATGCTCATGTTACAGACCGTCATGCGGCCTTCCATGCTCATGTCTTCGAATACTTCGCCGGCATACTCTACAAAGTATCCCGTGGCACCACTGGCCGAAATTTGGGAAATAATATACAACACTACATCCTTGGGCAGCACCCCTTTGCCGAGCTTACCATTGATCGTGATCCGCATTTTCTTGGGCTTGGGCTGCATGATGCACTGCGAGGCCAGCACCATTTCCACTTCCGAGGTACCTATGCCAAAGGCAATGGCTCCGAACGCTCCGTGCGTAGAGGTATGCGAGTCGCCGCACACGATGGTCATACCTGGCTGCGTGATACCATTCTCGGGCCCGATTACATGGACGATTCCGTTTTTGGCATGGCCCAGGCCCCAGTGCGAGATGCCGTATTTGGCCGTATTGGTTTCCAGGGCGTGCAACTGGTTGGCCGACAGCGGATCCGCTACGGGCAAGTGCTGGTTGATGGTAGGTGTATTGTGGTCGGCAGTGGCGAAGGTACGTTCTGGAAACAGTACATCGGCACCCCGGCTTTCCAGTCCGTTAAACGCCACGGGACTGGTTACTTCGTGAATGAAGTGACGGTCGATGAAGAACACATCAGGGCCGTCTTCGATCTTGCGAACGACGTGGGCATCCCACACTTTGTCGAAAAGGGTTTGCTTACTCATTGTTTTTCAGTTTACTTTTTTCTTTTTCTATAATGCTATCAATCCAAATTTTCGCAAAGGGAATCTCATCTTCCAGAATATTCCATAGTATCTCAAAATCGACACCCCAGTATTGATGTATCAGCACATCTCTCAATCCAGCTAGCCCTTTCCAATCTATTTCGGAATTATCGATTCGGACTTCATCGGGAATTTTCTTGGAGGCCTCACCGATAATTTCCAAACTTCGGACAAACGCGCGATTCAGTACTTCATTTTCGACCAATGCTTCATAAGTCAAGTTTTCAGAATGCTTGACCAGAAAATTCATTTCGTCACGAATGTGCTCAAGGAACTCAATCAGCGATGGCGACATACTCGATTTCTTTGACTACTTCTTTTTTGACAAAATCGGCCAGTCCCATCCAGGTAACCAACTGTATTTTGCGGTGTATCAGGGCTTGCAGATAGTAATTCAAATGAACCATGTTTTTGAATGTCTTTTTACCCGCCTGAAATTCAACCAGGAGGTCCACGTCGCTACTGTCATTCTGTTCGTCTCTCACGAAGGATCCGAACAGGCCGATGCGAGCCGCACCAAATGCCTTGATATTCGACTGATGCTGAATGAGCAAATCGAATAGCTGTTTTTTGTTGTCAACGGGCTGATGCTGAACGCTCATTATTTTCCGTATTAATGACTTCACAAATGTCTGACTTTCCTGCCGAACCCCTATAACGTAAAACGCCCAAAGAATAGTGATTTTAGTTCATGAGGTGCCCTTGGGCGTAAAACCGTATTTGTCCTTGTAGCTTTTAATAAAGTGCGATACGCTTTCGTAGCCAATCTCGCTACTAATTTCGGATACATTCATTTTCGTAGTACGAAGCAGAAGATCAGCGTGTTCCAGTCTTTTTTGTTTGATCCACAGCGCGGGAGACGTGTGGAACTCTTCCTGAAAATCGCGCTTAAAGGCCGACAAGCTACGGCCCGAAAGCCGGGCTAGTTCGTTGAGGGTTAGGGGTTTGAGGGAGTAGCTATTCATCAGAAAGCGCAGATCGGCTTTTTGCCCTTTGTGGATGCTGAGCAGGATTGCCTGCAAATTGCCGGAGGTATCGATTTCCAACAGATGCAGCAGAAGTTCCTGAAATTTGAGCCGGAGAAAATGCGTTTTCAGACTGGATTGGGAACGAAAGTACGGTAGCACCGATCCGACGAACTGTGAGAAATTCTCGGAAGAATGTAAATGCAGAATCGGAGATTGCAGCGAGGTACCTTCCCCCTCAGACCTACCTTCAAACAACTCGCCGTGCAGGCCTACAAATTCTTTCAGCAATTTTTCATCAAAGAAAAAAACCAAACTCTTGTACGCTGCATGGATAGATTCCGACATCAGGTAAAAACCCCGCTGAATAAACAGGATATCGCCTTTCTGTACATGCACTTCCTGCGTCGGACTGCTGAATTTTTTCTCGCCTTCCAGTACCACAATTACGGCATGTTCTTCAAAAAACACCTCATACCGCGAAGGGTACACTTCGTTGCGATAGGCCACAAACGTCATGTCCTGAATTTTCAGGGACTCGAATTCCTGGCTGCTTATGTCGGAGGGTACCCTTAACAAGTTAATTGAAAGTGGAAAGTGGAGAATTAAGATTAGAAACCATTTTCAATTCTCTATTGATTTAAACCAAATATTGAAACAAATCCGGCTGGTCGTTGAGGTACTCATAGGCGATGCGGCCTTCGTCCATGCGCCGAAGCAGCGGAGCAAAATCCTCCCGACTTTTCAGCTCGAGGCCAATCAGAGCCGGACCCTGCTCGCGGTTGGTTTTCTTGGTGTACTCGAAGCGGGTAATGTCTACGTCGGAACCCAGCACATCCACGAAATCGCGGAAAGCACCCGCGCGTTGCGGGAAGCGAATGATGAAGTAGTGTTTCAGCCCTTCGTACAGCAGCGAACGTTCCTTGATTTCCTCGGTGCGCGTAATGTCGTTGTTGCCGCCGCCGATCAGGGCTACTACATTTTTACCTTTGATTTCATCCTTGATAAAATCCAGCGCGGCAACAGTCAACGCCCCGGCGGGTTCGGCCACGATGGCCTCTTCGTTGTAGAGTTGCAGGATGGTTGAGCAGACCTTGCCTTCGGGTACCAGGATAATCCGATCCAGGTTTTGCCGGCAAATTTCGAAGGTAATGTCTCCGGCACGGCGCACGGCGGCCCCGTCTACAAATTTATCGATCTTATCCAGCGTGAGCACGTGGTTTTCTTCAATGGCACGCTGCATGGTAGGTGAGCCGAGCGGCTCCACGCCAATGAGTTTGGTTTTGGGAGAAAGCTGTTTGAAAACCGTAGAAACGCCCGAAGCCAGGCCGCCGCCACCAATGGCCATCAGCAGGTAGTCGATCTTGAAATCGGCGTCCTTGAATATCTCCAGCCCAACGGTACCCTGCCCTTCCATAACCTGCACATCGTCGAACGGATGCACGAAAGTAGCTTCGTGCGTGGCTTGATACTGCATGGCTGCGTGGTAGGCATCGTCATAAGTATCGCCCACGAGCTGGATGGTCACCCATTCTTTCCCGAACATACCTACCTGCTTGATTTTCTGGGCGGGTGTGGTGGTTGGCATGAATATGACGCCCTGCACGCCCATTTTTCGGCAGGCGTAGGCTACGCCCTGCGCGTGGTTTCCAGCGCTGGCGCACACGACGCCCTTACTCAATACTTCGGGCGAAAGATTCGCCATTTTATTATAAGCCCCACGGATTTTATACGAACGCACAATCTGCAAATCTTCCCGTTTGAGGTAGATATTGGCCCCATAATGCTCAGAAAGGTGTAGGTTCTGCATCAGGGGCGTATGCGCAGCGACATTCCGCAGCCGCTCGGCAGCCAAGAAAATCGCGTCGAGAGTAGGTACGTTTGGGAGGTTGTCGCTGGGATTGGCTTCCATCAAAAGAAGAATGAGTGAATGATTGGACAAACGCAAAGTTATCCGATCATTCACTCATTCTATCATTCTACCATTCAAAATTGCTTATCCCCGCTCAG
This sequence comes from Salmonirosea aquatica, assembly GCF_009296315.1. NCBI lineage: Bacteria > Pseudomonadati > Bacteroidota > Cytophagia > Cytophagales > Spirosomataceae > Salmonirosea > Salmonirosea aquatica. The sequence continues at coordinate 3,681,126 of NZ_WHLY01000002.1, read as the reverse complement.
GACGCAATCCGCGCACGGTGCTGCCCGCCTGCCACATTTCTGATTCGCGCAGCTCGGCCAACTCCTCTTCCAGCTTCACGCGGTAGTCCGACTGGGAGTTGCGGGAGATCGAAATTTCGGCTTGTTCGCCGGATTTCACTGAGTTGTACAATTGCTCAAATACTGGCTTGGTGGCATCACGGAAAGGCTTCCACCAGTCGAGTGCACCGCGCTGGGCAGTGGTCGAGCAGTTGGCATACATCCAGTCCATACCATTTTCGGCCACGAGCGGCATCAGTGATTGGGTTAGTTCTTCCACTGTTTCGTTAAAAGCTTCGGAAGGCGAGTGGCCATTAGCCCGGAGCACTTCATACTGGGCAGCAAATATTCCCTGAATGGCGCCCATCAAGGTACCCCGTTCACCGGTAAGGTCGGAGGTTACCTCGCGGTAAAAGTCCGTTTCGAACAGGTACCCAGAACCTACCCCAATACCCATGGCGATGCATTTGGTGCGGGCATTGCCCGTAGCATCCTGGAATACGGCAAACGAAGAATTGAGCCCTTTGCCTTCCACAAACATGCGGCGCAACGAGGTACCCGACCCTTTGGGTGCAACCAGGAATACATCCACATCGGCAGGAGGTACGATCCCTGTTTTGTCCTTATAGGTGATTCCGAATCCGTGCGAGAAGTACAGTGATTTGCCGGGGGTCAGTGCTTTTTTTACCGTAGGCCAAAGTTCGATTTGGGCAGCGTCAGAAAGCAGGTAGCAGATAATTGTTCCTTTTTCGAGGGCTTCCTCGATTTCAAAAAGCGTCTCGCCCGGTACCCAGCCGTCGGCTACGGCCTTGTCCCACGACTTGCCTCCCTTACGCTGGCCAACGATCACGTTGAAGCCATTGTCGCGCATGTTCAAGCTTTGGCCAGGGCCTTGTACACCATAGCCAATTACCGCGATGGTTTCATCATTCAATACTTCACGGGCTTTTTCAAGGGGAAACTCCTCGCGGGTCACTACTTCTTCTTCAACTCCGCCAAAATTTAACTTTGCCATTGGGTAAACGTTTTTTTAGTTATGATCTGAGAAATAAAATTATTAAGTATCCAGAAGGCTGCCTTACTTCCTTTCACAAATCAGCAAGACCGACTTTCCAAGATTATAATACAATAGTGGGTCGAGCTTTTTCGACACGGGCACAATGAAATTGTTCCAAAACAGTATCTGTTTCTCTGTGGGATATGTCTGCTTCAGGAAAAGTTTATTCGCCAGCGAAAGACTCAACCCAAAGGAATCCAGGTACTTATGCATCACGATTTTTGCATTTTCAGGCACAATATCTAGCAGCATTTTCTTATTGTAGCGCCTGTAATGCCCGATGGCTTTGTCAAAGGGGCTCATCAGAAAATTATGCGCCGGAACCAACACGACCAGATGCCCGCCAGGTTTCAGGTACTTCATAGCCAGCTCCAATTCTTTCCGATCGTCTTCGATGTGCTCGATCACATCGATGTAAATAAGTGAATCAAACCGTGCCTGGGGATCATACTCGGCAAGGTACCTTGTCTCGACTATGACCTTGTCCGCATTGCGAGTGGCACTTGCAAGGGAGGGCTTTATCTGACTGGCCAGGCGTTCATCGGGTTCCAGGCAAATCCATTGATCGAGTTTGTCCATTTTTGAAATAAGCAAATGGGTAGTGCCTCCCAACCCAGCCCCTACTTCCAGTACTTTGCTACCCAAATACGGAACCACCTGACTGGCCCAATAATCCTTCCAATTGTCGGCCAACGCAAATAGCCCTAACTCATTCCCGATATATTGAGTATTTTTCACCAATATGAGTTTTTGTCTACTGAATACTTTTTCGCAAATCAACTGAAAACTTACTAGAAAGCATTCCGACAAGGATTCACGAATGGATTAACAGATCAATACAATTAAATACAATCTGCTACTAATCAAGAGTTTGATAATATTTTTAGGTTAACAATAATAATGTCAAAATATTTAACCCATAAATGTACCCTATCGCCAAACCAGGAAAATGGTTTTACAAATAGTAATCCCATTGGGCTTCGGGCAGGTACTCTACCAGGCTCCTGGGCGATTTGCTGACGGCCACCCGCCCGGAACGCACAAACTCGAGAATCCCATGAGGTTTGATGTAATTGAAAAATTCAAAGATTTCTTCCTCAGTCCCGGTTTTTTCAATCACCACATAGTCCAGGCCCCAGTACACAACCCAGGCCTTGTAAACCTTATTGATGGTTTCGATTTCCAGTCGTTTGGCACCTTCGGGGGTAGGTACCTTGAATAGTGCGATCTCATTGTAGGCGATTTCATCGTTGAGGTAGCCAAATACGGCCAGTACCTCCACGACTTTACGGATTTGGCGCACCATTTTCTCCACTTTCTCGCGCGAGTCCTCCTTAATCACGATAGTGAAGCGCGACACGCCCTTGCGCTCGGTTTCTGACACGGTTAGACTTTCGATATTCACCCGGCGGCGGGTGAATATGATCGTGATCTTATTCAGCAGGCCGATGGAATTCTCGGTAAAAACACAAATGGTGTATGAGGTCATAGGTCGATGATAGAATGATTGATCCAGTGATTGAGGGAGTTATTTTTTCGTAGAAACCGAAAACTTTTACTCAATCACTCATTCAAAATTCATAATTATTTCAGTCGTATCTCGGAAACACAGGCTCCGGATGCTACCATCGGGAACACGTTCTCTTCTTTTTCCACGATTACTTCCAGCAGGTAGGGTTTGTCAGACTGCAACATTTTATCTAGCGAATCGCTGAGATTCTCCCGCTGATCGCAGGTATGCCCGGCAATGCCGAACCCCTTGGCGATGGTGATAAAGTCAGGATTCTGCAATTCCACGAATGAGTAGCGTTTCTCAAAAAACAACTGCTGCCACTGCCGTACCATGCCCAGGTAGTTGTTGTTCAGGATGATCGCTTTGACAGGCAAACCGCTCTGGGCAATCGTACCGAGTTCCTGTAGAGTCATCTGGAAGCAGCCGTCGCCGATAATGGCTACCACTTCGCGGGAGGGATCACCCACTTTGGCTCCGAAAGCCGCTGGCAGTGCGTAGCCCATGGTACCCAATCCCCCGGAAGTAATAAAGGAATTGTTGCGCTTGAACTCGTAATAACGCGCCGTTACCATTTGGTGCTGTCCTACGTCGGCTACGATAACCGCTTCTCCTTTGGTCTTATCAGAAAGCATCCGCACTACTTCGGCCATTTTGATTTTTTCAGTCGTAGCTGCGAGTTCAGGAGTCGTGATACAGTCCTTTTCCTCCGCGTCGAGGGCCTTGAAACGATTCAGCCATTCTTGGTGGCTGTTCGGGGTAAGTAGGGGCATCAGCATTTTGAGAGCTTCCTTGGCATCACCTACCACGGGCGCGTCGGCTTTCACGATTTTGTCAATTTCAGCCGGATCAATCTCGATGTGGACGATTTTGGCCTGCTTGGCATAACGCGTGGCGTCGCCCGTCACACGGTCGTCGAAGCGTAGTCCGATTCCGATCAGCACGTCACATTCGTTGGTAAGACGGTTGGTACTGTAGTTCCCGTGCATTCCCAGCCAGCCCGCATACAAGGGGTGGTTTACGGGCACCGACGACAGTCCTAACAAGGTAGAAGCACAGGGAATGCCCGTTTTTTCTACCAGTTCGATCAGTTCCTGCTCCGCACCGGCCAGTTTGACTCCGTGCCCGAACAGCAGGAACGGACGTTTGGCCTGGTTGATGAGGGTAGCTGCTTTTTCAACCTGCTCTTGCTTGGGTACCAGGCGGGGACGGTACCCCAACAGTTTTTCACAGAATTTATAGACGAATGGCTTCGTCATCATTTCTGACTGCGCATTCTTGGTAATGTCAATGAGTACGGGTCCCGGACGGCCCGATTTGGCGATGTAGAAAGCCTTGGCCATGATCTCCGGTACTTCGTCGGCCGAGGTAATCTGGTAGTTCCATTTGGTGATGGGCATCGTGACGCCGATGACGTCCGTCTCCTGAAAGGCATCGGTACCCAACAGATGCTTGGCTACCTGCCCTACTACGCACACCAGGGGCGTAGAGTCAATGATGGCATCCGCCACGGCAGTCACTAGATTGGTGGCACCCGGCCCTGATGTCACCAGACACACGCCCACTTGGCCTGAGATGCGGGCAAAGCCTTCGGCAGCGTGCCCGGCTCCCTGCTCGTGGCGTACCAGAATATGATTAATTTCTTCCTGATAATCATAAATGGCATCGTACACGGGCATGATGGCCCCGCCGGGATAGCCAAAAATGGTTTTCACACCTTCCGCAATCAGGGAGCGGATAACGGCGTGGGAGCCGTTCATCAGTTTCAGCGCGTCGGTTTTCAATTCTGGCTCGATGCTTTCCAGGATCATCGAATTAGCTTCATTTTTTCCCATGACCTTCACGTATTAATAAGGTTGTTGATCTTTACATTTCGTCGGTTACGCAGCCTTCGCTGGCCGATTTTACATGGCGGATGTATTTTCCCAGAATGCCCTTGGTAAACCGGGGCTGGGGTTGAACCCATTGGTTTTTCCGGGCAGCCATCTCTTCGTCAGAAATATGTACTTTCAGTTCGCGGGTACTGGCATCGATTGTGATTCTGTCGCCATCTTTCACAAGGGCAATGGGACCGCCTTCGTAGGCTTCGGGCGTGATATGGCCCACTACAAATCCATGGGTACCTCCCGAAAAACGGCCGTCGGTAATGAGTGCAATCTTGTCGCCGAGGCCCGCGCCCATAACCGCCGAGGTAGGTTTCAGCATCTCGGACATACCCGGTCCGCCCTTGGGCCCCGAATTACGGATTACGACTACATGGCCTTCCCGGATTTCACCTTTCTCTAGCATGTCGATAATTTCCGACTCGTGTTCGCAAATTTTGGCATCACCTTCGAAGTATAGCCCCTCTTTCCCTGTAATCTTAGCTACGGAACCCATGGGAGCCAGATTTCCGTACAGGATTTGAATATGTCCCGTAGATTTAATGGGATTGGAAAGAGGGAAAATGATTTTCTGGGTTTCAAAGTTCAGGTCCGGAGCTTCCGCCAGATTCTCGGCAACGGTTTTACCCGTCACGGTCATACAATCGCCATGAATGAGTCCTTCATCATACAAATATTTCGTAATGGCAGGTACCCCGCCAATTGCCAGAATATCCTCCATATAATATTTGCCGCTGGGTTTCAGATCTGCAATAAAAGGTGTGCGGTCGCTAATAGTCTGGATGTCATCCAGCGTCAGAGGTATTCCCGCCGAACGGGCGATGGCCAGATAGTGCAGGGCTGCGTTGGTAGACCCCCCAGCGCCATCACTACCGTGAGCGCATTTTCCAGCGATTGACGCGAAATAATTTCTTTCGGGGTTATTTCGCGTTCCAGCAGTACCTTCATGGCAGCCCCGATTTTCTTGCACTCTTCCTGTTTACCTTCGTGCGTGGCGGGGTAGCTGCTACTGAACGGCAAGCTCAAACCCATAGCTTCGATGGAGGCCGCCATGGTGTTGGCGGTGTACATTCCGCCACAGGCACCGGGACCGGGGATGGAGTTCTGGATCACGCCCTTGTAGTCTTCATCGGAAATATTCCCGGCAAACTTCTTTCCTAACGCCTCAAAGGCAGACACAATATCGAGTTTCTGTCCCTTGTAGTGTCCCGAGCGGATGGTACCCCCGTAGACCATGATCGCCGGCCGTTCCAGCCGCGCCATGGCCATAATAGCCCCCGGCATATTCTTGTCGCAACCCACCACGGTGATTACGCCGTCGTACCATTGGGCGGCGACGACCGTTTCGATCGAATCGGCAATCAGGTCACGGCTGGGTAGCGAGTAGCGCATGCCGTCGTTGCCATTGGTCATGCCATCCGACACCCCGATGGTGTTGAAAATTAGCCCTACCATGTCATGGGCCTGAACACCCTGCTTTACATACACCGAAAGTCCATTCAGGTGCATGTTACATGGATTACCCTCGTAGCCCGTGCTGGCGATGCCAATCTGGGGCTTGTCCATATCCTTTTCTTTCAATCCAAGACCATAAAGCATAGCTTGAGCGGCAGGATTGGTAACTTCCTGAGTAAGGGTACGGGAGTATTTGTTTAGGTTTTGGGTTTCGGTGGTAGGCATCTGGTTATGGAGAGCGAGTTTATTTCAAAAAAGATACGGTAAAAAAAAAGCCTTACTCAGTGATCATGTGAGTGAGGCGTTAGGGCTGGCAAACCAATTCCACTCACATCCTATTGGATGCTGACGAGTAGAATGACTAGGTGGACTGCCTGATTCATAAAATCAATTTAAAAGAAATTCTCTGTTAGTGAAATTTCGCTGGATGCGTAATTCCTTCACAAATAAGAAAGGTATCTTTTTATTTTCCAAACATTTTTTCACTTTTTACGTGTTTAAAAAAGAGTTTAGAGGTTTCACTACCTTTGTTCGGTACATAATAACCGAAATAGCTATTTATAACTATAAATAATACCATTCTTCGTATTTATGCTTACTACTGAAACCACCTCAGGCTACGATCATCTGGAACGCATGAGTGTGCACGAACTACTGGTCAATATAAATCGGGAAGATCAAACCGTTCCCCTGGCTGTTGAACGATCTATCCCGCAGATCGAGCAATTGGTGGAGCAGATTGTCAGGCGTATGAAGCAAGGCGGGCGGCTTTTTTATATTGGTGCCGGTACGAGTGGACGGCTGGGGGTGGTAGATGCCTCAGAATGTCCGCCTACCTTCGGCGTTCCCTTTGACATGGTGATCGGGATCATGGCCGGGGGCGATTCAGCTATCCGGAGGGCCGTTGAGTTTGCGGAGGACGACGCTAGTCAAGCCTGGAAAGACTTGGAAGAATACCATATTACAAATCTTGACTCGCTGGTCGGTATAGCTGCTTCGGGCCGTACGCCCTATGTCATCGGGGGTCTGCGGGAGGCTCGGAGCGCGGGGATTCTGACCGGCTGTATTGTGTGTAACGAAGGCTCGGCCGTGGCGCAGGCAGCGGAGTTTCCGGTGGAAGTCGTGGTAGGCCCCGAATTTGTGACCGGTAGTACTCGTATGAAGTCAGGTACTGCCCAAAAACTGGTCTTGAATATGATTTCCACCTCTGTGATGATTCGACTGGGCCGGGTGAAGGGCAATAAAATGGTGGATATGCAGATGACCAACCACAAACTGGTGGAGCGGGCCATCCGAATGGTTACGGAAGAATTGAACATTCCACGCGAAGAAGCCGAAGCCCTGCTCGACGCCTACGGCAGTGTGCGCGGAGCCATTGAAGCAGGAAGCAAAAGTGATAAGTAAGGCTAGATTTTTTTCAATAAGAATGCTCCCACAGGCTTCACAAAGCCTGTTTATAAGTAAATCCTAAAACCTACCCTATGCAAGCTGCTGTTTTAGAAAAAGTCAATGAACCCCTGGTATTTAAGGATGTCGAAAGACCCGATCCTGGTAAAGGCGAGGTACTGGTTCGCCTCCATGCGGCCTCGCTAAACCATCGTGATGTCTGGATTCAAAAAGGACTTTATCCCAACATCAAGACACCCATCATTCTGGGCTCCGATGGCGCGGGCGTGATTGTCCAAGGAGGAGAGGGCGTAAGCGACTACTGGATAGGAAAGGAAGTAATCATCAATCCTTCGCATCATTGGGGCGATAATCCGGATTTCTACGGCAGCGATTATACTATTCTGGGTTTGCCCGAGAACGGTACTTTTGCCGAGTACATCAAAGTGGACCTTCATTATCTGATGCATAAGCCCGCACACTTATCTTTCGCACAGGCAGCCTGCCTGCCTTTATCGGCTTTGTCGGCCTGGCGGGCTCTGATGACACGCGGTGGCTTCAAACCCGGTAACCGAGCGTCGAACCGCCGGGTGCTGGTGACCGGAGCGGGCGGCGGTGTGGCTTTATTCGTAATTCAGTTTGCCGTTGCGGCGGGTGCGGAAGTATGGGTTACCTCTGGCTCCGACCATAAAATCCGCAAAGCCATTAACCTGGGTGTAAAGGGCGGAGTCAACTACAAAGAACCTACCTGGCACCGTGATCTTCTGGTCAAGGCCCATGCTCCCAAATCGGGCTATTTCGACACCATCATCGACGGAGCCGGAGGCAGCGGATTTGCACGTTTGATCGATGTCGCCGCCCCTGGTGCCACGCTATGCTTTTATGGGGGCACGGCGGGGAACATTACCGACATAGTGCCAGCCAAGGTGTTCTTCAAGCAATTGAATATTCACGGTACTACCATGGGGACGGAAGCAGAATTTGAAGCCATGATCCGTTTTGTCGAAGAACATAGAATCGTCCCCATCGTGGATGAGATATTCCGACTGAGTAACGCCGAAGCCGCCCTGCGCCACATGGACAGCGGTGAGCAGTTCGGGAAAATTGTGCTGAAGATAGCAGATTAAGAATTTAGCTATTTGACGCTGGACTTTTGGCTACAATAAAACAGGGGCATGGATTTAGACTCCATGCCCCTGTTTTGTTCAAAGGTACCCTTAGGAAGGCTGTTGCACGGCGAACCTTTCGTACCTTTTACGATACCGCATCGTACACCTGCACGCGGTCCCACAGGGAACTGCAGGCGTCGATGAACTT